>JBJTAQ010000126.1:0-5217 GCA_046090945.1 Pirellula sp. | reverse complement strand
CAGAATTAGATCTTTATTTTGAGCGGCTAGGTGGGGAGCAAACCAAGTGAGTGGTTGGTTTGGAGACATTTTGTTTGCCAATGGACGTTGGGTACCTGCAGCGGTCATTCTTTGGTTGTTATTTACGATTGCTGCATGGTTTTCGTACCGAAGAAGTGTATCGCCTGAGGTGCGTTGGCTCGGTACTCTTCTTCGGTCGATTGGGATTGGAATCCTCTGCTATTGTCTTTTGGAGCCATTTCGTAGCATCACTGTACCGAAATCCCAAGCCAATTCGGTGGCGGTACTGGTAGACAATAGTCGGTCGATGCGAGCTTTATATGAGAAACCCGATTTGCCAGGTGCGGAAGATGGAAGCGGTACTGATGGATTTCACCGTGAGCGATTACTCGCGAATTTCGCCGCAAGTATCTCGGATGATGCCGGCTGGTTGCAGGAGCTTGGCACAGAGTATCGCATTCGGAAGTATTCTTTTGCGGGACAACTAAATCCGGTCGATGCCTTTGAGTCTTGGGATGGCTCGGAGTATGAGTCGAACATTCAAGGTGCCATCCAGAGTTTGGAGACGAGGTATCCGACAAATCCGCCGGCGGCGATTGTGTTGATCACCGACGGTCGGAGCACGAATGCGGCGGGGGTTGAATCCAGTGAGTCGGAATTATCTCGCATTAAAACACCGGTGTTCCCGGTGATCATACCGCCGACTGGAGACTCCAGGCGTGATTTATGGATTCGGGATGTAAGCGTCCAGACAAGCGACTTTGAAACAGCTCCAGTGACGGTGATGGCCAGTGTAGGTCATCGCGGATTTGTATCGGAAAAAGTCGAAGTCCGACTAGAGGATCTGAATCAAACGGTGTTGCAGACACAGCATGTAGAGATCGCCTCTGGAGGGAAGAACCCAGTGGTGCGATTTCAGTTCCGTCCCAAGGAGACTGGATCTCAAGGTTACCGAATCGTTTGCAAATCCTTGAGAGAGATACCTGGACTCGAAATGACCCAAGAGAACAATCATCGGTTCGTGGCAGTCGATCGAGCGATGGGACCTTATCGAATCCTCTACCTGGCCGGCAGGCCCAATTGGGAGTACAAATTCTTACAGCGGGCTTTGAGTGAAGACCCTGAGGTGTCGTTAAGTGCGTTGGTGAGAATTGCGAAGAAGGCTCCGAAGTTTAGTTTCCGGGCTAAGGGAAACGAGGACACCAATCCATTGTTTTCTGGATTTGAGGATATCTCTGAGGAGGAGAAAGAGAAGTACAACGAGCCGGTGTTTGCAAGGTTGGGTGTTGTGGATAAAGATGAACTTGTCAAAGGTTTCCCGAGGGACGCCGAGGAGCTTTTCGCATACTCGATGATCATCATCGACGACTTGGAAACCGAGTTCTTTACTGTGGATCAATTGCAGTTGCTGAGGCAGTTCGTATCCCATCGTGGCGGGTCGCTCCTGATGCTCGGTGGTCAAGAAAGCATGCGAGGTCGAGGGTTTCGCGATTCGGTGCTAGGTCAGTTGTTGCCTGTGTATGGCGACCCGAACGAACCAGATTTGATGGTTCCCGGTATTGAGCAGGAGGTGGAGGATCCCGTTCGTTTTCGTTTATCGCGTGAAGGTTGGCTGTTACCTTATTTAAGACTCAGTGACAATGAGATCGACGAGAGAAAACGGTTGGAACAGATGCCAGCGTTTCAGGTTTGGAATCGAACCAATCAAGTGAAGGTAGGAGCCAGAGTTTTAGTCGAAGGAGAGCTTACAGATGGCAATGTGGCACCGATGCTGGTCGTTCAGAAATTCGGCAAAGGCACCACGGGTGCGTTGATGATTGGAGACCTGTGGCGGTGGGCGCTCAGGAGCCAAGAGGAGAAGGTGAGTCCATTTTATCAGGGCTGGAGGCAAATCATTCGAGGCATGATGATCGACATACCCCGTAGAGTTCAGATGACAGGGATCTATGATCGCAACGAAAATGCGAAACGAGTGATCCAGGTTCAAGTACGTGACCAGAGGTTTTCTGCGTTGGACAACGCAACAGTGGAAGTTCGGGTGCGGCCGCCCAAGGGCGAGTCATTGACGGTTCAAGCGAGCGCATCGATGGATCAAGCAGGTTTGTACGAGACGAGTTTCTTGATGCGCGACAGTGGCGTATATCACGTAACCGCGGAGGCTCGAGAGCCCGATGGTGAGTTGATTGGCGAATCGCAACTGGCGTTTGTACACGAGCC
This sequence comes from Pirellula sp., assembly GCA_046090945.1. GTDB lineage: Bacteria > Planctomycetota > Planctomycetia > Pirellulales > Pirellulaceae > JBKCUI01. Next base: position 3,000 of record JBJTAQ010000126.1, on the reverse strand, counting down.
CGAGGCACTGGAACTTGCGAATTGCAGCCTTGACGAAGTTGCTATGCGGGATCTTGCGAATTCAACTGGTGGAGAGCTAATACCTTATGGCAGTTTGAATTCGCTCAAGGAGCGGATTCCTACAGCCAGACTTCGATACACCGAGCAGCGGACCGTACCGTTATGGCACACTCCGTGGCTGTTGGGACTTGCCGTTGGTTGCTTGGCCATTGAATGGTTATGGAGGCGTCGCTATGGATTGGCTTAAAGCCACGGGGTATCGATTGTTGATTGGAGTCATGCTGGTCTTGACCTTCACGTCGGCATTGCTCTGGGGTCAGGAGTCGATTCCAAAGATCTGTATTGTCGTGGGAGCGTCGGGCGAACCCGAATACGGTACGATGTTTGAGCAGTGGGGATCCGATTGGTCTACGGCGGTTGATGGAATGCGATACCTTGCGATAGGGCAGGGGGAGAGCAACAAAACCGATCAACCGGCAGACTTGGTTTCGGATCGAGATCGTGTGAAGAACTGGATCGATTCTGTGGAATCGGTCGAGCAAGCGGGCACGTATTGGTTGATCCTGATGGGACATGGAACTTACGATGGCAAGTCAGCGAAGTTCAATTTAAGGGGTGCAGACCTTTCCTCGCAGGAACTTGGAAGTTGGCTTTCGGGATCCAAGCATCGTTGGGTGATCGCGGTGTGTTCATCGAGTTCTGGGCCATTTACGTCCTCGCTTTCGGCTCCGGGGCGAGTTGTGATCACAGCGACCAAGAGTGGTGCCGAATCGAACTTCTCCCGCTTCGGTGGATTTCTCGCTCAAAGTATCCGAGATCTGAGTTCTGATTTGGATCATGATCAAACGATTTCGGTTTTGGAGGCATTTCTCTCGGCCGCCCGAAGTACGGCAAGGTACTTTGAGGAAAAGAAATTGCTGGCGACCGAGCATGCGATGCTGGACGATAACGGAGATGGAAAGGGTACGACAGTCGAGTTCTATCGAGGCATTCGCCCGTTGAAGAAATCGGATAACGGCATTGTCGATGGTGAACTTGCACGGACGATCAGGCTTCGTGATTCTAAGGGTTCTGATTCACTGGATGCAGAGAGTAGGACCCGAGTCGCTGCGTTGGAAAGCGAGATAGAGAGCATAAGAGCGAAAAAGTACTCGATGGATGAAGCTGAATATTACCTAGAGCTTGAACGACTTCTCATTGAACTTGCTCGGATCTTTTATCCTGCGAGCAGGTAGCTACCTTGGGGTTTGGGGAGTTCGAGGTTACCGAATGAAAAGGTATCGAAAAGCCGTTCGAGTCTGTCCAGGCAGCGGTGGAGATTTCGATAGTGTCGGAAGCGAGAGAGCTTGCTGAGTTTATCGATTACAGGTTGTCCTGGATCGATTTCCCATGGGTGGATGTAGAAATGGATGGTACCACCGGATTGTTCAATTTTCTTAAATGCCCAGCGTGTAAACCACCATGGGAAGATTCGAAAATATCCGCCGCCTCCTATCGGTAGTTTGTAGTATCGACTGCTGAGCACGCTCACAGGATGCTCTGCGATTTGATGCTCGCCGCTTATGAGGTAGTAGGAGCCCGTAGGAGAATCGGGGATTCCGTAGCGATCATGTCGTACGGGGACGACGCTGCTATCATGTTCGTACCCGTGTTGCTTGAGGACTGCGACGACCCACGGACACTTTTTGGTGACAGAGAACGTTGGAGCTCGAAAGTGTCGAATCGGCTGTTGGGTTATTTTCGAGAGGATCTCGTTGGCCATACCCAAGTCCAGGTGAAGGGAAGTTGGGGTATGCTGATGGAGCATACGATGCCAATAGGTGTGTGATCCTACGACGTGGCCTTGGTCCACCGCGCGGCGCACCAGATCGGGGTATCTTTCAGCAACCCAACCTAGGAAATAGCAGAAGGAATTGATCGATTTACGTTCCAGCAAATCGAGCATTCGGTTGGTGTTGGACTCGACCCGTTGTTCCCAATCGGGCCAACTATCGCGAGAAACGACAGCATCAAAGTTCGAGACGTGGTAGTAATCCTCAACGTCGATCGAAAAGATGTGCTTGGGTTCGGAGCGAATTTCGCGAACTCCTATGCCTCTTTATCACGGACGAGCGAATCGTTCGACTTGGATTTCTCGCACAATTTCCAAAGGTCCATGTAGTAGTTGGAAAATTTAGAATCCTCGGGCTTGCGAACTAACCCTGCTGTTTTGGTAGCAAGTCGACCTGGAAAACCGATGAGTCTCAGGGCGGTACAGCCAACCATTCGAAGGTCGGTGGTGAAAGAAGCAGATTCGATGTAGTCCAGATCCAGCGTTTGCTTTTTCATCACGGAGACTGCATCGCTATCTGCAGGCAAGTTGATTTGAGCGAAGCCCGTTATGCCGGGCCGGACGGCCAAGCGACTTTTGTAGTAGGGAACACACTTTTCGAGCTTTTCAACGATTTGGGGTCGTTCTGGCCTCGGTCCGCAGAACGACATTTCGCCTCGGACAACGTTGATGATTTGGGGTAATTCATCCAAATGGAGTTTGCGCAACCAGTAACCTAAGGGGGTAATGCGACGGTCCTTCTCGCCCTGGCACCACTGAATGCCGTTCTTCTCGGCATCGGCGTACATGCTTCTAAGCTTGTACATGGTGAACTGCTTTCCATCCTTGCCCGATCTAACCTGCGGGTATATTCCCGGTCCCTTACTCGTTAAGCGAACCAAAATAACAAGCAAACCGGTCATCAGGAGGGCGGGAATAGCCAGCACCAAGGCTACCGGAATTTCCCAAATCCTCTTCAGATCATGGTAGGAGGGGACTTCGAGAGTCTCTAAAGTTCCGGTAGGAATCTCGACTCCCTGGAGTTCATCTGGGATTTCGAAGGGGGACACTGCAGGAGATGGAAGTTTAATATTGAAAAAGTCGTGTTGAAGACGGTTATCTGCAACAAAAGCTTTTGAGGAGTCTAGGGCCACGGGTTCTGACATGTTGATGAAGAGTCTAGTTAAGAG
>JBJTAQ010000125.1:0-7650 GCA_046090945.1 Pirellula sp. | reverse complement strand
ACCACGAAACAGGCTCCTTAGACCCTATGACTCGCATCCGTGTTCTGTTTTGTTCATCGACTATGGACGGTGGTGGGAGTGAGCGTCAGCTTTTGTACCTGCTCAAGGGCCTGGATCGAGAGGTCTTTGAGCCTTCGCTGTACTTATTACGCGCAACGGGGCCTTTGCTGGACCAAGTCCCATTGGATTGTCCCGTGACAGCTTTTTGGACGAACCGATCTGCCCCTAAGCTCAATTGGCCTGGGCGAATTCACCATCAACAAATCCGTCACCTTGCCAACCACATCCGATCCCAGGGCATCCAAGTCGTCTATGATCGGCTGTTTCATATGACGATGATCAGCGGGCCAGCTTGCATCCAAGCCCATTGCGCACGGGTCTCGACCATCGTCTCGCCGCCCCAATACGATGTCCATCGGCCTGATAACCGATGGCGTTGGATCAAGCGTCGGCGATTGGCCAAGGCTTACTCGGCCAGCCAAGCTCTGCTGAGTGTCTCGCAAGGGACTGCGCTTGCAGCAGCCAAATACTACGGCATCCCAGGTCAACGCTTTGAGATTGTCCCAAGCCCCATCGACACGAGGACGATCCAAGCAAAGTCGCTTGAACCGAGCCTGCCGGAGCAATGGTCAAGATCCGTAAAAAATATCATTGCAATCGGTCGCCTCGGAGCGGAAAAAGGACATGCGGAGCTCCTTGAGGCGTTCGGGCTGCTTGTCGCCAAGCGAGGTAAACAGTATCACCTACACATTGCCGGCGAGGGCCCTTTGCGACAGACGCTCGAAGCTCGCATACAACAGCTCAATCTCACCGATTGCGCCTTTTTGCATGGTCATCTCTCGAACCCTTATCCACTTCTCAAGCATGGGGACCTGTTTGTGCTCCCATCTCGCTATGAAGGTTTGCCCAACGTGATGCTTGAAGCCATGCTCTGCGGCTGTCCGATCTTGGCAACCAACACCGAGCAGGGGGCTGGGGAATACCTGCGGCTCTATCCGCTTGGGAACCTTGTTCCCATCGGCGACATCGCTGCAATGCTCCGATGGATGCTGGACCGTTTTGACGAACCCGCCAAATGGACAGCTCGCGCTCAGGTCGCTTATCACCACGTCCTCGAAAATCATGATCTGGATCGCTGGATCCAAAGGCTATCGGGCATCCTCGTGCGAGCCGTCGAAACCAAACTGCCATGACTATCAAACCACCGATGACCAATGAACACTTAGCCAGCCTTTTCGAAGAGATGGCCGACCTGCTAGAGCTCTCGGGTGAGAATGCATTTCGCATCCGCGCTTATCGCAGCGGAGCCGCCGCGATTCAAGGGCTCACTCAACCGGTCACCGAGCTTATCGCACAAAACTTCGACCTCACGACGGTCGATGGTATCGGCTCGACGCTGGCTGAGAAATCCAAAGTCGCTGTTCAGACAGGAGCGATCCCTGCGTTGGAAAAGCTTCGAGCCGAAGTCCCGCCGAGCCTTCGCGATGTCATGCGTGTCCCTGGACTGGGTGCCAAAAAAGCGATGAAGCTCCATCAGGAACTCGGGGTGATGGATCTTGAGACTCTCAAGCAAGCTTGTCTGCAGGGTCGGGTAGCCGGACTCAAAGGCTTTGGAGAAAAAACGCAGAACAGCATTCTGCAGAACATCGATATCGTGGCCAAGGCTGCCGAACGTCTGCGGCTCGATGAAGCAGATCGATTGGCTCAGAGCCTGCGGAATCATTTTGCAACCTGCAAATCGATCCAGCGATTGGACTTTGCAGGAAGTTATCGCCGCGGAAAAGAAACCGTTGGCGATCTGGATATCCTCGTCGTGAGCCAATCACCTGCAAGCGTGATGGATCGCTTCGGCGAGTATTCGGATATCGCCGAAATCCTCGCGCGGGGGGATACCAAGATGAGCGTTCGGATGTCCGGAGCCTTCCAGGTCGATTTGCGAGTCGTACAAGAGGACTGCTGGGGGGCTGCCTTGCAGTATTTCACAGGCAGCAAAGAACACAACGTTCATATCCGATCGATCGCCAAATCGCTGGGGCTCAAAGTCAGCGAGTACGGGGTGTTTCGCGAAGGTGACGATAGCAAACCGATTGCGGGCAACGACGAAGCGAGCCTCTACGAAGCCATCGGGCTACCCTGGATCCCTCCCGAGTTGCGTGAAAACCGATTCGAGTTCCAAAAAGATCTCGCAGGGCGGCTTAAGGATCTGATCGAGCTCAAGGATATTCGAGGCGATCTGCATATGCACACGGTCTTTACCGATGGAAGCGATACCATCGAGGGGATGGCCCAAGCGGCCATCGACCGGGGACTTGACTATATCGCTATCACGGATCACTCCAAGCGGGTGAGTGTTGCCCGAGGCTTGGACGATGCGCAGGTGCTCAAGCAGTGGGCGGAAATCGATCGCATCCAAGCGGATTTCAAGGGTCGATTGATGATCTTCAAAGGGATCGAATGCGACATTCTCGAAGATGGTCAGCTAGACCTTGCTGATGAGACTCTGGCTCAAGCCGATTGGGTCACGGCCAGTGTTCATTTCGGATTCAAGCAGTCCAGGCAAGAGATCACCGATCGCATGATCGGAGCGATCTCGCATCCGAGTGTGCATTCGATTTCACACCCTTCGGGTAGACTCCTTTCTCGCAGGGCCGCCTACGAGTTCGATTTGACCGCGGTCATCCAAGCGGCCAAGGAGCACGGAAAGTGTTTGGAGATTAACGCCAATCCCGAGCGGCTTGACTTGAACGACCTAAACGCGGCGGCAGCCGCCGAGGCAGGTGTCATGATTGTCATCAATACCGATGCGCACTCGACCGGGAATTTTGAGCTGATGAAGTACGGGATTCAAGTTGCACGACGAGCCGGTATCGTCAAGAAACAAGTCCTGAACACAAAAACCACCAAGCAGATGGTCGCTTGGCTCAAACAGCACAAGTAGCTCAGCCGTAGCCGGGGTGCGGGTTGCTGGGCACGCTGCTAAATGATACCTTCATGGGATTGAGCTCTATTTACCAATCGGCAAGGAGTGCGAAGATGCATCGAAAGAGATTTGGAATGGCAATCGCTTTTTGTGGTGCGGTTGTCCTGAGCGCCCTGCTCGCTGCCGCTTGGCCGCAACCACCCGAAGCCAAGGTCGACCCCGCCGATCCGCTTTTGCAGTCGATCCAGCAGCGTCTCGGGAGCTTACCCAGGTTGGTGCCAGAGGACTCGGCCGGTAAGCCTTCGGCGGACAGATATCGGGCCGCCGAGTTGATGCTCAAATCAGCGCGCCTTTTGGATTCTGATGCATCCGATCCAGAATGTCGCGAAATCGCCAAACAACTGCGCAAGCAGGTCGTGACTATTCTTCAAAAAGATTGATCCGTCCGATCATCGGCAAACCACAGCGAGTGGACTGCGAGCAGGATCGCGCCGGCGACCAGCAAGCTATCGGCGATATTGAAGTTTGGCCAAGTGTATTGGCCATAGCGGCACAGGATCCAGTCTCGCACGCCGCCGGCGTAATCACCTGGCAAGCGGTGCAAGTTGAGTCGATCGTAGAGGTTTCCGAGGATACCTCCTGTGACTAGCCCCAGCGTGACGGTTAGCCACATCGATCGACAGGCTTTGTAGACGAAGAGCCAAATGAGCAATCCGAGCATCGCGACGATGGAAACGCAAGCAAACAGCCAACCGTAGCCTTGGCCCAGCCCGAACACGGCACCTTGGTTGACCGCCGTTTCAATTCCGAAGTAGTTTTCGATCCACCAGGTTGGAGGTTGCTCGCCCGGGAGGCCTTTCCAAGCAAAGATTCTTTCTTTGGTCAGTAGATCGGCGAGGGTGCCTAGCAGAGCCAGGGTGCCGAACAATAGAACGCGACTTCGAATCATGGGTTGGACTTCAAGGAATACTTTACCATCGCGATTCCATCTGATCGACGATATGGTTTGCTAATCGTTCTGCGTTTCGTTGGAAGGCCGTCGCGATCGATTGGCCAGCTTCCGGGACAAATTTAGTCCGTTCGGCAAAGTAGTGAGTGATTTCGCCGGGAGGTAAAAAACGGGTGGAGATCAGGTTCATCCCTCGTCGATCGGTCCAATTCAATTCGACCGCGACGACCGTCTCTAGAAGCCTTGGTTCATCTGTGTTGGTTTCCGCGATTACCCGTTTGGTGTCATTGGTTAGCCGGATCGAGAGGATCGAGTCGGCAACGGCGTTATCCGCCATTTTATACGGCGTCCTGCGTTCGATCTCTTTTTGGACCGCTTCGGTCAGAAGCACCCCCAGTTCCGGTCGGAAGCTGTCGCTTCGAACGACTGGAACGTTGATGGTTCGCACATCGGTACGATAGACGTTGCGAGTTCCGATCCGATAGCCAAAGCAGCCGGATGCAAGCACCAACGATAGTGGGAGCAGCAGGAGTAAGTAGGATCGAGCAGACGGGAACATCAGCGTTTGACAGGCTCCAAGTTTCCAGCCGTACGGACTTGGGAATCCCCTGCCAGCGGATCGAGCGGATTGGCCGAAGGCTTAGGGCGGGCCCGTGATATGACCGCTTGCCGCTGAGCGACTTCCTGTTCGGTCGGCTTCAGGAGCGGAGTGACTCTGTCTCGCGAGGGAAATGCGTAGGTCATCCAGTGCAGATAAGGAGTCGGCACCGAAGGCTTTCCTTCCGCGTTATCGATGATCGCTTGTGCTTTGTCCGCGAAAGGAGTGTCGGCGAAGTTATCGAGGATCCGATCGCAATAGACGATCGCAGCGGCGTATTCCTGTTTGTTGTTCCGATAGGTAGCTTCGTCGTAGAGCCGTTCGGCTTGCCGATACTTGACCTCGGCAAGCATTTCGGCGATGGGCTCTTTGCGTTCACTGGCTTGTTTGGGAAACTGACGCACCATCTGCTTGAGCAACTTGTCGGCTTGCTCCAACGGTTCCGACGAGTACTGTGCGCCTTGATAAGCCATCAGTGCCGACTTGGCCCCCAGAAAATGGGCGTCGAACTGGTGTGGGCTATCTGTGTAGACGCTGATCAGATCGCGATAACGATCGAGGGCTTCGTTCCAGTTTTCTCGTTTGAATTCGGTGTTTGCGATATCCATGGTCGCATCGTCGGCCAAGCGACCTGTTGGGCTATCGAGTAGCATGTTTTCCATGACCCGTTTGCCATGGTTTTGGGTATCATTCCACGGACGGCTCTTGTCGGTCCAGTTGACGTGGTAGAACTTGTCGGGAAACTGTAGCCAGTAGTTTCCGATCTCCATCCGGCGCTGATCGACTCGGTCTTGGTAGCGCGTTCTGGGATACTCTTTGACGAGTTTGACGTAATAGTTTTCTGCTTTCGGATAGTCCTCTGCAAAAAAATAAGACTCGGCTGCCATGAAATAAGCGTCTTGTTCGAGGGAACTGCTCGCCCAATGCTTACCGGCCTCGATGTAGATCTTGGCGGCTTTTCGAAACAGTTCCTTGCGATCGGACCCCTGGGAACTGACGGCAGCTTGATAGATCTCATTGGCCTCCTTGAGCTTGGACTTGGCCAGTTCCTTATCGACTTTCCGTTCTCCAAGTCCTGGGATCTTGCGAAAGATCTTGGGCACATCGGAGTTGGTGATCTTATCGGCCCTGGAACCTTCGGGGCGGATCCAGTTGCCCTCCTTGTCCTCGTACCCTTCGATCGCATTCTTTGCTCGGGAGTATTCGTCTTCCTTCCAAGGGCTGAAGATGCTGCAACCCGAAGTGCAAATCATCAGCAGCAATCCGACGATTAGCGTTTGAGGTCCTCTAGATAGTCCAGCATTCGCAAGCGTCGTTCTGAAAGGCAGATGACGATCTGTTCCATGATCAGCCTGAGTTCGGCTCGAACGGCGGGTACAAGCGTCGGCGGTGGTGTCCTCTCGGCAAGAAAATTCGCTGTGGACGAATCGGCGATTCTTGCAGCTTGGGATTCGAGCACCTGGCGGGTTTGCGGCCGGATCCTCAAGAAACTGCGGTGCATCGGCGTGCATCTGGAGCATACCACCCCACCTGAGGAGGCGCTGAAGGCTATCGATTGACGATCGGTTTCGATCTCTTCGCCGCATGCAACACACCATCTCCAGCTGGGCATATGCCCGAGCCGTTGAATTGTTTGGAGTTCAAAATCGAAGATAGTCCATGCGGGATTGGACTGCTGATCAAGCTCCTCGAGAGCGTGGCACAAGGATTCGAGCAGACCAGGGATCGGCTCGTGATTCTCCGTCAGTGCGTTGACCAACTCACCCGCATAGTATCCGCAGTAAAGGGGTAGAAGTCCGATCTGCGCGGAGCGAAACCGCCTGAGCAGTTTGGCTTCCGTGAGCAAGTCTAGGGATTCTCCCGATTTCTTCAGGAACACTACGGAGGAAAGGGACAGAAGGTCAAGAGCAGATTCGAAGGGGCTCTTCAGCCGCCGAGCTCCCTTGGCGATCGCCGAAACCTTTCCAAACTCCCTCGTCAGCAGCGTGACGATCAGGCTCGTCTCGCTCCATTCGACCGTTTTGAGAACAACCGCATCGGTTTTTTCCAGGGACATGATCGATTGGTTCTAGTCAGAGTGCATCCAAGAGCGGTTGTCTATGCAAGTTGCTAGCAATGTCCACGGGCCCGGGTCCGGCAAGATCGCTGCAACGGGAATTCGATCGCTCACCATTCTCGTCGATAATCTACCAGAACTCGGTTGGCCCAAGCCTCCCATTCGGAGATCGTCCGATGCAGACGTTCGGGTTCCTGTGCGGCTCGATCGATCGTTTCGCATCGATCCTCCCTAAGGTTGAAAAGTTCCCAGCGGATGGGCTGGGCGGAGCGTTTGGTCCAGACAATCTTCCAGTCTCCTTGCCGAAGCCCGTGGGCGGACTGATGATCGAAACCCAGTGTTCGATCTGCGTGGATTCCTCGGGCTACAGAGAACAACGATTGACCTTCGAGCCGATGCAGATCGGGTTTGTCATTCGGAGTTGGATAACTAGCTCGTGCTACTTCTAAGATCGTCGGAAGGACATCGATCATGTGGGCGGGGTGGTGCACCCAGCGATTTTGGGTCATCGGTGGGTAATGCACAATGCACGGATTGATGATCCCACCTTCGTAGGTAAAGTGCTTGTAGCTCCGCAAGGGTGTATTGCTGAGGTTTGCCCAAGCGCTCCCGTAGGCTTGATGGGTTCCAGGTCCGCCGATCTGCTTGAGTTCGTCCTGTGTGTGGAGTTTGTTGACCCCCTTGCGGGATTCACCATCGAATCCAAACGGTCCCCATTCGTAACAGGCTCCGTTGTCGCTCAAAAAAATAATCAGCGTTCGTTCGAGTTCATCGGTCTTTTCCAGGTGCTCGAGTAGTTTCCCAACGCCGGTATCGATCGACTCGACCATCGCAGCATAGACAGCCATACGCTGAGCCAGATCGGCTTGCCGATCGGCCGGGAGAGAATCCCAGGGTGGATTGGGTTTACCGGAGTACCCGTTGGAGATCGCATCGGTATCGACCGGAACGTGCGACAGAGGGGGCAGTTTCCAAGCGTCCGAGTCGGCGATACCCAGGGCTTGCATCCGTTGGTATCGCTCCTTCCGAAGTTCATCCCAGCCGCGTCGGTAGATGCTTTCATAGCGCGCGACTCGCTCGGCCGGTGCTTGGATCGGAAAATGGGGCGAAGAGTGGGACAAGAAAAC
>JBJTAQ010000124.1:0-6287 GCA_046090945.1 Pirellula sp. | reverse complement strand
TCGAAATGGTACAGCGGCGGTTTCGAAGCCGATTCGTGGGGCTACGGAGTCGTTGCCGACGGCGGTTTTCGCGAGTTTTTAGGTGTCGAAGAACTGGTCGCACGACGTTGTAAAATCATCGTCGGGTCCGATGCGGGTTGCAATAACGGATTGTACGAGTTCGGAGTTCTCGCCGATCTTATCCGAAAACTGCGATTGGACCACAATGTCGAAATCCTCGACCTGGATCATGACAAACCCCTCGACACCCGACGGCTTGTTCGCATCGGACAGGAAAACTCGCTATCTCCTCAGCATTACATCGTCGGTAGGATTCGTTATCCGAATGACGACGCAGAGGTGGAGTCAAAGGACGCAAAACTCGCGCCACCCAAAGAGGGGCTGTTCGTCTACCTTCAGATGTCATTGACCGGCGATGAAGATGTCGACATCGCTCAGTTCAAAAAGACCAATCCGCAGTTTCCAGACGAACCGATTTCGAACCAGTTCTATTCGAAAGATCAAGTCGAGTCGTTCCGCCAGTTAGGTGAGCATATTGGCAAATTGCTCAGCTGGGATATCGATGACTTTGATTGTCCTAGCATCGATGCAAATGGAGATGGCTACTCTCGACAATGGCGTATCGAGTCACTTGACTCGGCTTTCCGTGAGGCTTATCGAAGCGAATGTCGCCAGGAGTCGATCATAGCCAAGGACGATGCGCAGATGGGTTGGATGTTTAGCGGCAAACGTCCAACCGACGAGACTTATCAGTCGATTCATAAATTCGAGTCTCCGAGGGAAACCGATCATCAGCTCACCGTGAGAAATTTCGTATGGCATTGCACGGATGGATACCACTCCGATATTTCGAATAACGGGGAATCCGATGGAAAGGACCCTTATTTTGATTTCGACAAGATCAAGCCTGCGGATCTTTATGGTATCGCAATCGAATCGAACCGCCGTCACTCTGGATTCCGGCCCGAATGGCCGACGGCTTTCTTTCAGATCAACGGTCGAGACCTTTTGATGCGTGCAACGCAACGCGCTTGCGAATTGCTCAATGATTCGAGCGGATCCCCTGCCTGCGACGAGACTCAAGAGTATCAGTTCGATAACAACATAAGGGGGTACATTAAAGAGTTCTCGCGTTTGGCAGTGATGCTTCCGCGCGCCGTGTTCCGACTAGAAGGTGTTAAAACAGCCGCAGATGTGCTGATATGCCTGATCCACCTTGGCTTTAAATCGAACTTCATCGATATCGATGCAGAGGGTGACAAGGAAGCCATCAAAGAGAACCTGCTAATCAATATTCGGCGCGAGCATGTGCAGAGGCGGATTCGCGAAGCAATAAAAACAGGTAACACGCTGGAAGTTGAGGCGGTTCTTGCAGAGATCGTTTCGAAAGCGATGGCTAAACCTGCAGTTAAATCAATCGATAAATCGAAAGCGAGATTGATCAAACCCAAAAAAACGAAGTAGACCCTGATGACCAACTACGATGCTGAACAACAGCCCACCGGTTCTGGTGATGATGATTCCTTGAGCTTTGAGCAAGTCCTCGAAGAGGAGAGGCGGCACCTTCGGGAACGCCCCGGTCGGAAGCCTGAAAGGGAAGGCGATCGTTTCAGCATATGCTTCTCAGGGGGTGGGATCCGCAGCGCTGCTTTCAATCTTGGTGTGCTGCAGGCGATGGCCGAAAGGAAACTTCTCGGGAATATTGATTATCTTTCGACCGTCTCCGGTGGCGGATACATCGGTAGTTGGTTCATGGCTTGGCTGACTCGCGAAAAGGACCTCGAAAAAATCCAGGATCAACTTCTTCCATCCGTGCAATTCGACTCCGACGGTAAACGGATTGATCGAAGCAAGATCGAATCGGAAAAGGCCAGCGAAGGAACTCATCGAGGCGAACCGCGAACTGTTCATCACCTTCGAACCCACTCGAATTACCTTTCGCCAAAAGTCGGGATCTTCTCGACGGACCTTTGGGCCCTTTGGGCGATCTACTTGAGAAATACCTTCCTCAATTCGATCGTTTTGATCCCAATGATTCTTGCGATCATATCCCTCATGCGATACCTCCGATTCTTTCAAACCTCTAATGACAATGGTCTTTTCGTCACTTTGGTTCATCTAATCATCGGAGTCGTTTGTCTATCGATCGGGGCCTTAATCGTTCTAAGGTCCCTCAAGCAGTGTCGAGGGCGTGATATCGGAACGACCGATTCGAACGTTTTGCATGGGGCTCCCAGTTCGTTCTGGCTCCCAGTCCTACTCTTCACCATCGCGACGACCATGATAGGATCGTTGGTAAGGCTCATCAAGCAGAACTGGAATGGCCTCCGAGGCATAATTGGCTTCGATAGCTGGATTGAATCGCCTGGAAGCATTGGGTTCATTGCGGCATTGCTGGGCGGGGCGGCCCATGTTGTCTTTTTCAATCAGGGGGCGCTTTGGGCCTTGTTGGGGATTGGTTCATCGAAAGGTAAGGATGCAAATGCAGTAGATAAGCCACTGCTGTGGATTTGGTCAAGCTTCCTCGCTGGGGCTGTGATTACTTCTTTGGTTATTACTTTCTCGGCCTACTTCCCGAATCCCGAAGGTTCGTGCGGCGAAGCGAATGGTGCGGTTGCTAGTGGTCCGTCCAATTCGAGACCTGAAGAAACTGCAAAGGAGGGAAATCCGGATTCCCAGGACTCAGGTGCCACAGCTTCAAACGAAATAAAAACAGCTCCTGAGCCGCAAAGCAGCGACTGGTATAAATCGCTTTTGGTTGCGATTATTATCCCGTCGATCCTTATGGCTTTTGCCGTTGGGGAATCCTTGCAAGTTGGGATACTCGGACGAACCGAAAGTCGGCAAGTGCGAGAAAAGTGGTCCTATCTTCACGCCTATTGTGCGGTAGCCGCTTTCGGATGGTTTTTGGCGTTTTTGCTCGGGATTGTGTTTCCTGACTGGGTCGTTGAGCAGATCAATGAGCATCCCTTTTTCTCGGGTGGTATCGGTGCCGTATGGGGGACAATATCGGCCACTGCAGTATGGCTTGCTCAAAGCGTTTGGACTGGAAAAAACCGAAAGCCGATTTTGGACTCTATCGTGAAGATTGGTCCCTACTTCGCGCTAGCTTTGGGGCTCGTTCTAGCTGGAATACTTGTGAAGAAAATCGAAGGTAACTTCGTTGGAGCAGAGCATCATTACCAAGGGCTATTCTATCTAGTTGCAAGTATCGGCTGCCTTGCTGTGTCCTTACTTGCTAGCAGGTACGTTGATGTGAACATCTTCTCGCTGCAAGAAATGTATGAAAATCGCTTAGTGCGAGCCTTTCTCGGTGCAAGTCGCGACGACGATCAATATATCGATCCAGTTACCAAGATCGATCCAAAAGACGATATGGAACTCAAGACGGTCGGATTCGACGCTTCGGGGAAACTACTCGGACCTATCCACCTGATCAACACAGCGATCAATTTGTCAGGGACCGAACAGGCCGAGTACGATGAGCGAAAAGCGGATAGCTTTGTCCTAAGCCCGCTTTTTTGTGGTTCTAATTTGACGAAATATCGCAAAACAAAAAGTGGCTATGCGGGTGATTTAACGTTGGGGAGGGCTTTTTCGACATCGGGCGCTGCGGTCAGTCCAAACATGGGCTATTACACGACGGCCGCCGTAACCGCGCTGTTGACCTTTTGCAATCTCCGTCTCGGTGGCTGGTTTCCCAATCCAAAGTATGATCAAAATTTCCGAGAGCCAAGCCCGCGATTTGGCTGGTTGCAGATCATCTATGAGGTTTTTGGAATAACCAACGAAAAAAATACGTTCGTCTATTTGTCCGATGGCGGACATTTCGATAATCTCGGCGCTTACGAGCTCGTTCGCAGACGCTGTCGATATATTGTGATCTGTGATGCCGGGGCCGACCCTAAAGGAGCCTGCCACGAACTGGCTTTATTGATACGCAAAGCGCGAATCGACTTCGGTGCTGTCATCGACATCAATATTGCGAAATTGGCGCGGAATCAAGAAACGGGCTTTTCCATAGAACAAAATGCAGTCGGGAAAATTTATTACCCCAAGGACAAAAACTTCGATGCAGACGAGGGTAAGATCCTCTACATCAAGCTGGATCTGACAAAGTCTGACTCCCCGGATCTGTTAAGCTATAAGATCCGCAACCCGGATTTCCCTCATCAGTCCACCCTCGACCAGTTCTACTCGGAATCGCAATTCGAAAGCTACAGATTTCTGGGCTATTCGGTTGCCAAAAGGGCCTTTCGATCCGCCCTTCCTACCGAGCAAGACAAAGCGAAATCGACCTGAGCCGCTTTACTTTGCACTCTTAAGGATCGTAACGATTTTGGGCCTTTCCTTTTCAAGTCGCACGGTGTCGACCGGCAGACCGAGCGAGACTCCCAGTTGTCGATAGAACTCGGCAAGGTCCTCGGTCCATGCTCCTCGGACCACGTCGATCGGCGTCTCTCCGCGATCGTTCTTGCGATCGAGTTCGGCACCGTGTTCAACCAGCAGTTCGACCACTTCCTTGTGGCACATAAAGGCCGCTAGGTGCAACGGGGTATTCCCGTCTCGATTGGCAACCTTCACATCTGCTCCATTGGCCAGAAGCTCTTTGACCAAGGCCAGTTGCCCCCACAAGGCGGCTTGGGCCAGCGGAGTAGAGCCACCATCCATCCGATTATTGATCTTGCTCGGATCGGCAACTGCCCTTCGGATCGCTCCTGCTTCGCTGTGCGGTTCATCGATTTTCTCTCGCAAGGCCAATGCGTCCGCTCGATCCCTTTGAGCATAAAAAATAAAGTCGTTGCTGATGAAACCCTCTGGAACTTGGACTTGAAGAAAATGCATCCCAGGCTCTGGCAATTCCTGTAATCGAACTACGACTTCATCGTGATCCCATACATCGATCGCGCCTGCAACCTGCGTGCTATCGACGTAGATCTTTGCATTCGATCCAAAATACCGACCACTGATTCTGAGTGTGGGTTCTGGGCCATAGACAATTGGAAAGACTTGGCGTCCGCGCTGCTGCTGAATGTTGCCCGAAGTCCATAGCTCTGGTTGCGGTTGAGATGCGGTCGCTTGTGATCCCAAATGAGCCGTCCAAGTCATGACGAGCTTTCCTTGCTCGGCAAGCCCGATGAGTTCGCTGAGGTCTAAAGCTTGCAACTGATCTTTGGTCCCAAGTTGCAGTCCGCTCTCGGATTGAGGATCGGCGATGAGCCGAACCTCTTGAGGCTGCTGGCTATCCAAGCGAACTCCGTTTCCGAGCAACTCGATCATTCCTTGCTTGGACGCTTGGATCAATGCCTCTGCTAAGTGCATGTTGTTCGAAGCGGTTGCCGTCTGGCGGTTGAAGGTGATTTGACGAGCGAACGAACCTGGGAAGCCTGTGCTGCCCTCGAGTACCATTTCCCATACTGGGTCGAACCTTGGGCGGCCACCCCAAGACATCTGCCAGACGCTTCGCTCAGGAGCCCCTTGATCGATAATTCTTTTAAAGAAATCGAATTCGATGATGTTCAACCGCCCTTGAGGTAGGATCAACCAGCGATCGTAAGCTCCCCGCCAAGTGGGAGCATCCATCCCGGTGCCGGGGGTATTGGTGCTGACCCAATGCGGCATACGATGGCAATCCCCGCAGACATTCGGTTTGGGTTTGCTAGGATCTAAGTCGCCATCGACATGAAAGAGCTTGAATCCTCGGATCGCTCGGTCCGAGAGCCGATTATCATAAGCACGTCGTTGAGCGGGTGGAAAAGGAACGCTCAACAGGAACTTGGCCATATCATCACGCTCCTGGGCGCTGAGCATACCCGCCTTACCCTCGTCGTTTTTGGCTAGATCTCCTACCAGAGACATGGTCGAGGCTAGGCCACCGTCGATCAAATGGCGTGTGGTTGACTCCGGCGAGTCGATGTCGCTATTGGGTTGCACGCTGGTACGGATACTGGCGCTGTGAATACCCCCATAAGGATCACCTGGGATACCATCCCAATGGAATGGCGCTGTATCCCGAAGTCCTCGCACCGGCATGGTCGAGCGCGGCATGATTTGATTCCCACCGGTGACGATCGGAGTTGCTAATACCCACAGCAGTTGGTCCGTGTGGCCATCGGGGTGGCAACTCGCACATGAGAAGGTTCCGGTCGTCGAAGCCTTGGCAGTTGAAAAAGCGAGGCGACCACGTTTGACGGCCGGATCGGTGGGATCTTCAAGCTCGATCGTTTGCAAAACCTTTGGCTCGTTCGGTTGCCGGATATCGACTTGAGAAACGCAATTGGCTCCTG
>JBJTAQ010000123.1:0-3315 GCA_046090945.1 Pirellula sp. | reverse complement strand
CGCGCTGGTGCCCTGCAACGCGTGGAGATCGACCTTTGGCCGAAAGAGCTTCAAGGAATTCGGGCAAGCGCTGCGGCAATCAAGCCGACGCTCGATACGGTCATGAAGCGAGTCGGTTAGTGCAACTTAGGAATTGATGACGCGATGGCGTAGCCAGGTTCCGATCGCAAAGAGAAACCCGTTTCCGAGCCAAAGCGTGCTGGCAGGCCAAGCGCCGTCTTTGGCTCGGTCAAGCGCCAGCCCAAAGAGCGGGAAGTACATCAGCATGATAGGAATGAAACACATGCCAAAGGTCCATGCGTAATCGGCAGATCGATTTAGGATGGCAAAAGGGACACCGATCCATACGAAGAAGAAGCAAGCGAAACCGAACGACCAGCGACGGTAGGGCTCAAGCTCGAGTCGCGTGAGGCGTTTTTTGTTTTCATCGATCTGCCAGGCCATTCCTTGCAAGCTCGCCTCTGAGAGTTGGTTGTAGCGGCCCATCCCAAGCCCCATCGATACCTGGAGTGCCATCGATTCTTTGATCCGATCGTTGAGTCGCGATTGTTTATCAACTTCGGCGGGGATTTGCTTCATCGCAAACTGAGAGGGGCGAGCCGAGTCCCCACCTTTCTGAGCGGCTCGATTGAGGCTCATGTTGAATCGCTCCGAACCAGGAATGTTGAATCGTGTAGAGTTCGCCTGCGATGTCTCACCTTTGGAGTTGATTAATTCCAAGATCAATTCGTCTTGATCGGGATCCTTGAAGATCTGAGCCCGCTCGGCAGTGATCGTCGTCGGCTTGCCCGTGATCTCGTCGAAACAAAAGATAGTTGGTCGGATCAGCCAGTCACCTTGGACATCCTGCACATGAACAGTGAACCCCTTGTCGTTTTCATACGATCGACGCGTTCGCAGACGATTGTAGATAATCTCTTTGATCGAACGCAGTACTACCTGTTCCACACCGGGCTGTGCCCAGGAGACCGCAAGGTCGTTGATCCAGACCGCCGGAACGCTAACTAGGAATCCGAGAAACATCATCGGACGAATCAGCTTCAAAGGGGAAACGCCGACACTCTTGAGAGCTACGATTTCGTTGTCAGCGGAGATGCGTCCGAAGACTGAGCACACGGAAAACAGGAGTGTTGCAGGGATCGCGATCTGTAAGGCGATCATGCAGATGAAGGGTAGAAGCTGAACCAATGCGATCCAGCCTACCCCTTCGCGGATCAATTGCTGTCCTACTAAACCGACGCTGATCAACCCCGTCAATCCGACGGTTGTGATCAGGAATAGTTTCAGAACATCCCAAAGGATGAGCCGATTAATTTTTGTGGGAACCATAGGACAAGGAGTGTAGCGAAAACTCGAAGTCAATTTCGACACCAATCCCCGGCCCCAAGCGATCTTCATCCAGCTTTGGTATTTGCTAGCTTTAACCGAAATGTCGCATTTCGAAGGGTACCTGCAGCAGTCCTGCTATTGATTCCCCTGGACCTCGCTACCCCGAACGCTGCACGTACCCTGCAGGAATTAGTTTTTCTAGGTTCGCAATCGGCTAGGGACTTGGGAAACTCGGTAGCTGGTCAGAACTAGCGCCGATTTCGAATCCGAGAATTCCCGGAGAGATCGGGATCGGGAGACTCTGATGCATGTTCAGCGGATCCCAAAGGTCCCGCTGCTGCCATACGCCCAAAACTTCCATCCCCAATTCGTTTCGAAGCAAGTTGGAATCGGTGTCGATTTGCAATTCCTCACTCGACATCGACATCTGTACCCTGACAAGCTCTTCGATCGATCCTCCATCGTAGGCATTATCAATACCGCGAAAATCGATCCAGCGTCCAAGGTCGTCGAGTTTCTTGACCTGGTTGGAAAAGACCCAGTCGGTGCAGTCGGTCGCATCCCATTCGACGAGTGATCGAGTCCCAGCAAAAATAGATTGATTGGCGATTCGAACAATAGCAACCGGGTAGGGAGTCGCGTTGGACAGATCGATTCGTAGCCAGGGTCTGAGTGTGATGCAGGTCGAATTCGACATCTCAACGCGAATCCTGGGGGACCGATTCAGTATCCGGCTACCCTGTGTTACGAGCATCGATCCTGAAATCGAAAACCAGGAGTCGCGGACTCGTAGCTCGAGTCGATCTGATGGATCGGCATGAATCAAATCGCATTGCCCCCGGACGGCTGATCGTTCGAGTCGAACGTCGGAAAATCGTTGATTGACAATCGTTCCCTCATTGCTTGCAAGCTCTCGGCTCGCTGGACCCAGAGCAAGTAAACAAACCATCGAGTTGGTCGTCGGTCCTATGATTGTGACGGTGGTGTTTTCAAGTGACAGTCGGCCTCCAGGCCTTGCCAAAGCCATCGCTTTGGGAGATTGACTCGCAAGCGTCGAGTTCCAAAGAACATCAACGCTCGAGAGACTCAAGTGGTTTGCATCTAACTCGAAGCAAGCCAAATACTCCCCTACCTTTCCAGAGACGGCCGAATCATCGATTCGGATCGAGAATCGCTTGCCAGGGATTGATGCGATGGCCAAGGAGGGAATGCGGTCGGTGCCAACCGTGCGCCAGGGTTTCTGAATCGTGCACTCCTGTGCAATCCAAATGCGACAAGGGGATGTCAGAGTGGTTGCTTCGGCGAGTGCCTCATCGAGTGTTCGAAAGGCCTTGGCTTTTCCATCGCCTAGGATCGACTTTAGTTCGGACTGTTGATCGAGGTTTTCGCCGACGAAAAATTGAGCTATTTGCGTCTCGGACTCTGCGGAGTCATTCGAGCCTCGCTCTTTCCTTGGTATAGAGCCTAATTCCAACTTCGGTCCATCGGGGCTTGGTAGAGCATCCGCAAATTTTTCCTCCGAATTCCTTGGGTCACCGAAATCCCCTGATGTGTTTTCCGGTTCGGGAGCAAGCGAAACGTTCGCGATCTGGACTTTAGGAATTGGAAAGACGGCGTCGAGTTGATTGGCGTTGAAAAGCCACAGCGTGATCCCCGCGATGATGCCCGTACACAAGACCATCGGCAGGAGTGCCTCGAACCACGATCGCCTGGATTGAGTTGATATCAAGGCGGATTCTGCCAGATTGAAACTCCAGGCGAGGTTGTCGATTTTGGCCAGCATTTGCAGGTCGCTGGCGAGATCCTCGGGGGTCTGATAGCGATCCCGAGGCTTCTTGGCCATCATCTTTTTGAGGATTGCGATCAGTGGATCACTCAAGTCATCGCGAAACAGTCGCGGATCCTCGGGCATCTTTGTCCCGTGCATCAGGAGTTTCTGCAGCGCTGTCCCTTCTGGAAACGGGGGTTGGCCGGTGAGCAAATAAT
>JBJTAQ010000122.1:0-2137 GCA_046090945.1 Pirellula sp. | reverse complement strand
TGCGGCACCGATGGCGTCGGAATCTAGATCTCCGAGGATGAAAAGATCGTAAACACCGTTGCTGAGTCGTTGGCTCAAGTCGATCGGCCATTTTTGAATTGGCTCTCGAGCGATCCACAATCGGTCGACTTGCATATCTGGTGATTCAAGCAACGCGCTTGCGATAAACTTCGACTCGGTCCTGGGTTCACCTTCGATGAACAAAACCCTTGCTCCCCCACCTCGAACGTTCAGATACGAGGTGATCTTGTTATTCTCCAAGACCGACTCGCCGTCAACCGGTTTGGCCTCCATCCACAGCTCGTAAGAGCCCTCGTCGGGTGCCAATAACGGCAGCTGAAACGAGATCGCTTGGTCGGACTTGGTAGGTCTGACGATCGTTTGCTCCACCAGTTTTGGCAGTCCATCTTTCCCAACAAGTTTCATTGCGATGGTGATATCCCGGTTAGCAACCCCACGGGCCTTGAGCATCCCTCGGACGTAGATCTGATTCTTGGTATATGCGTCGAGTTGCTCTGGAACCCCTTCGAGGCCTAAATCGCGAGCTTGGTCGCTATCCCCACGAGGCCCGATGCCAATCAGGTATAGCGGAATATCCTGTCGAGCGAACTGTTTTGCCATCTGCTGCGGGTCAGACTTAGCGGGGGTGAGCGTCTGCGATCCGTCCCCCATCCAAATCACGGCCATCAGAGGCGAGGGTAGTGTCGTACTGGAGAGTTGCGAGAGTGGTCCGCCAATATCTGTGCTAGCTCCTTCGGGTTTTTGCGGCATGGCTGGGGGAGCCTTTGCGATGGCCTCGACCTCGCCCAGCGATTGCAATTGGGTATCGTAAACGAAGGGAGCAATTTTGATTTGGTTCCCGAGTTGGGAGCGATTGGACCAGAGTCCATTCCAAACCTCCAACTGCTGTTCCCAGCGAGTCTTTTTGCCCTCCCCGGCGCTTAATTGCATACTCGAGGACTTGTCCATCAAGACAGCGATTGTCCCCTCGGGCTCCCGCTGCTTGGTCCAACTGACTCCCGGCTTAAGGATTGCCAGAATTAGAAGCAAGATCAGCAGCAGACGTACGAGTCGAAGGATCCACCTTTGGAGTTTCGTTAGACCTTGGACATCCATCACGAAAAACCAGACGAAAAGTAAGCTGATCGCGATGAGCGAGACCAATCCGTAGCTTCCGAATACCGGCGAGAGGGTCCAGTCCATCAGGTTTTACCTCGCTGTTTGCTCGAGTAGAACCTGCTGGACATGGTCTGTTCGGCCATTACCATCATTGCCAGGATCACCCACAGGAAGGGGGACAGATCCCGTCCAAACCGGCCTTCGCCAATAGAGCTCTGGACGTCATCTTTGTCCTTGGCGATTAGCAGATTATCAACCCCGATGGCTTTTTCGAGTACGGAGCGATCGACCGGCTCGAGGGAGACTTCGCTGCGATCTACATTGACACTGAAACCGCGGGTCATGAGTCCTCGTGCCCGAACCCCGCGCAATCGGTAATGTCCTGGTTGCTGGGTAAAGGTGTAGCTAATCAAATCGTCCTCGGACTCGACGCGAATCTCCTCACCGTTTGGCTGCCGCAACTCATAGGTCCTGGGAAATTCTTTAGCGTTATTTTCCAGGACTGCGGTTGATCCAATGCTGTAATTCAGCGGATGTTTGTTCTGAGTGGACAGATACCGCACCGTACCCAGGAAGAGCGCAAAGCCAGGCCAAGCGTCCGAGCTAGTCGTAAAAAGTTCGCTCCAGGGGGCTTTGCTGGCCGTAGCCGAAGGCTCTGGATACGGTAATGTCATGACCATGATTCGTCCAGAACCGCGGATCCATTCAATCATCATCGGAAGTTCGGATTGCGTATAGTTGGCTATGACCGATGCCGTTGGATCGAGTTCGGTCAAATTCCAATGCCGGTAGACCGGGTAGCTAACCCAAGGGATTTCCTCTGGGGGTCTTTCGAAGATCCCCCAGATCGGATGATTCACGAGTGTGGGCCTGAGGACCGTGACCGATCCGTCCATGGGAGTCGTCGTCAGGCCTCGAATCTTGCCAGGAAGCAGGCTTGGCAATCCACCTTGAGCTCCCTTTTCCAGGAGTGTGCTTCCGGGTGCAATTGGCGCGTTACCAAACGCGGTTGCTTGGG
>JBJTAQ010000121.1:0-2883 GCA_046090945.1 Pirellula sp. | reverse complement strand
AAGTTTTGGCATCTGCAATCTGCCCGTCGCGCAGCAACGTGTCGATTTGAGACCAACTCAGTAGAACATTTCGCATCTGCTCCCCTTCCTCTCTTGAAGTTGGTCCGGCTTTTAAACCCAAGGCCAAGAACAAATGCATCTTTTCGTCTAAGATCCCTGGGGACATTGCAAAGGTGTGGAGCAAGACGAAGCGTTCGGCGATGTATCCGGTCTCTTCTTGCAATTCCATCGCCGCGAGTTCGATCGGCAAGACCCCTTTGTCCATGGTTCCGGCTGGAAGCTCCAAGTGCCATCGATCGATCGCGACGCGATAAGTTTCGATCATGCAAACGCGTCCGTCCTCCAAGATTGGCAGGATCACCACCGCGCCAGGATGGCGGACGATCGTGCGAGAAAGACTTCGACCATCCTCGAGCCTCTCGACGACTTGCTCAACGTCAAAGCGAGGGGCCTTGTAAACGACTTTGTGCTGCGTCATCAGCCCACCATCAATCCAAGACCTAATCTTTAATGGCGTTCAATCAGCCTGCGCGATCACGGAAGATTTGTTCCGAGGGAACCTGGGTTTCCCAACCCGACTCGCCTCGGTACTGCATCAGGAATGCATCCTCGGTGGAATCTTCATAAAAGCTTCGAAGAACACCCGTAGCACGGAACCCTAAGTGCTTGAGAAACAGCTGAGCCGAGAGATTCGTCTCACGAACCTCCAACTGAATCCGGTTGCGGCGTTGATAAGCCAACTTGGAGATCAGTTTATTGACCAACGCAGTTCCGACCGATTTGCGCCGAAACTCGGGATGAACTGCAAAAGAAAGAACGTGAATACTCGTCGGTTGGAGCTCGTAGACCATAAAACCCACGACCTGCTCGGCATACTCGGCAACCATTCCGATGCAATCGCGCTGCCTGAGACAATTGATGAACTCATCTTCTGTCCAAGGGAATTCGAAGCTTGATGTTTCAATTCCCATGACCGCTGGCATGTCACGACGAATCAGCCAGCGGATATGTACAGATTGCTTGGTATTGCTGGACTTGGTCATGCTCTCGATTCCTTTCATACCCGGTGGTGGGTCAATCATCCGAACCAACGCGGGTAAACATACCAAGCCGGAGCGTTGGATCCAATACGGATTCGAATGGGAGCCGAAAAAGCTAGCAATATAGCTTGCGAATCGATGCGAATTGGGCTCGTCTAGGTGCCACCAAGACGAGCCGCAATGCAAATAACAAAGGAATCAAAAATCGAGGACTATTTTTTAGACAGCGCGAGACCGGCGGAGCCGCAGAACGGTGGCACCTAGAGCGACCATACCGAAGATCGCCGCCGAAGTTGGTTCGGGAACGACTGGATTGTCCTCGGATTGGAAAAAGAAGAAGAGGTTAAGGTTCGTTCCGCCGATTAGGTTACCCGAAGGACCATTGATGTTCGGCGTGTAGTTCACGTGGTCGTAATAGAGGCGATAAGTACCCGAGTTGATCGTACCGGTGAACAAGGTGTTATTGCGTCCGAGATCATCGCGATCGAGGACACCTACGCCAACTTTTTCGAACCTGTAAGTACGAATATTCGTGCTAATTTGAGGTGCTTGACCTTCTAGCCTGTAATTGTAGATACCGTTGACGGAAAACTCCCAATAACCGCTGTTGAGAACCATTGGGGTGCCGCTCACGGCGGTGAAAGCTTGGTCGTACCAAGCTTGAGTGGTGGAGTAAAACTGAGAACCTGTCCAAGTCACCCCGGTTGAGACGAAACCTCGCTTGTTCAGCCCAAAGTTATAGTTACCAGCGGCATAGTTTGCCTGAAAGCCACCTCCAGGAACATTACCTGGTGTGACGGTTCCGAAGGTACCTAGGGATGAACCGTAATCACCCGTCCCCGATTGGTTTTGAGCTGGCGGGGTATAGCCGGTGAATGCTTCGCCGGGTGCACCACCGGCTCGGTTACCATTAAGAACAACGGAGATGACCGCTGCCGAAGCAAATTGCGAAGAAAACAAAAACAGTGCTGAGCACAGTGCAAACCAACGCATGCTGACGATTCCCTTCGAGTCGCGACCCCATCAAGCCTCGATTGCCTATGGATTTATGACGAACGCGTTATGTGGGATATCGGCTGAGCGAATCGGTTTCCAAAAGGAAAAAAAAGAGAAATAGACCTTTTAGAATAGATTTGCCCGACGAAAAAACCCTCGCGGGGTGCGAGGGTTCGAAAACTCAAACTGCTAAGTTTGGTTTGATTACTTCTTGCGTCGAAGCCTAGAAACTGCACCGCAAACTCCGAGAATCCCAAAAACGGCCAAGGAAGCGGGCTCTGGAATGGGTGTCTCAGATACAAAAGTGAATTTGATGTCCAAGTTGGTACCACCGATGACATTGCCCGTAGGGCCTACGAGGCTGGGCGAAAAGTTGCGATGGTCATAATATAGCCTGTAGGTGCCCGAGGATAACGCACCACTGAAGGAGGTCGCCGCTGTGCCGACCGAGTCTGCGTTGAGAACAACCTCATTGATTCCTTCAACACGAACGAATTGATAAACCCTCGTATTGCCCGGAATTGCCCCGGAGGCCTCAATTTGTGGCTTCTGTGCTAAAATCGCGTAGGAATAATTAGCAATCATGCCAGGCGAACCTTGGACGACAAACTCCCAGTAGCCAGTATTGCGTACCATCGGAGCAGCCACCCCACCAAAACCAGTGTCGTACCAAGCTTGAGTGGTTGTGAAAAAGTCGGTTCCATTGCGACGCACTGTGGTGGCAACATATCCTTTTCCAGACGCCGTGGTGAAATCGTACTCACCCTTCATGTACTCCGTGTACACCCCATTGTCGTTCGGTACCTGCCCAGGGGTGGATGTCCCGAAACTGCTTAGAAGTGTTCCG
>JBJTAQ010000120.1:0-1689 GCA_046090945.1 Pirellula sp. | reverse complement strand
TTTTGAAGGATGTTGTCCAAGTTTACGAGCGGCAGATGGAATTGCGCTAACTGATTCATTGAACCAATACGCCACTCTCCTAAAAATTCGCGAGAGAGGAAACACGATCATGAACAAGTCGACACGAAATCACCACTGCGGATCGGGGCGCAAGCGCCGAGGGCTGATCTTGCTGTTGGTCCTAGGGATGCTCGCACTGTTCTCGCTTCTGGCCGTCACTTGGGTTGTCTCGGCGAGTTCTTCGCGATCCGCAGCCCAGGCAATGCGTATTCGGGCCAACCACTCGAACGCATCGGTTAAGGGGATGGCCAGCGAAGTCATGAAAATGGCCGTGCGAGGCACTCGCGACCAGAAAAGCGCCTTCTACCAGCACTCGCTCCTGGAGGATGTTTACGACGCAAATGCAATACGCACCCAGTTTGGACATCGATTCTTCGGAGCCGGGCTCAACACTTTCCAAGACAAGTGGTGTCGCAAACTCACTCCAGTTTCTGGATTAGGTGTAGAACTTCTCAAAGTCTCACTCGATCCACGCAATCCAACAAACATGGCTGGTGGATACTCGTCGTATCAGCTCAGTCCGATCGAAGGTGCTTATAACGGCCGGATTTTGACGGTTTTGGAAGGCCCTCTTGCGGGTCTTTCCTTTCGGATATTTAAGTACATCGGATACGTTCGATCCGCAAACGACTCGGTTCCCGATCCGAACCTTGATGGCAACATGCCGGGCAACGCTCAAGGACTCTATCCTCAAAACTCCGCTACCGATTATGACTACTCGGTGATGATCGATCTCTCGACGGTCAAGGGAAAGCTTGAAGGAAAATGGCGTAATCCGAATACCACACGGATTGAAAACTTTTCTGGAGAACTCAACGATTGGCTCAATCTTCCAAACGGCCAGGGAATTCGAAACCTTTTCTACTTTTTCGAGCCCGGAAATCAGTCCTACCAAGGATACCGATGCATCATCAATGGAGGTGCATTCAACAATGCAGGTATTGGGCTTGAAACAAACGCTAGCCAACCTGGATTTGGAAATATCGATGGTCGCAATTTATTGGGTATCCCCGCAAGCAAACCCAAGTTTTCACCGGCACTGCTCCCCAATTACGATTATCTTCAACACCGCGATTGGATGGCGAGCAATGGAACAGTCATCGGGGTGTCCGGGATAGGTGATCAAGGTGGTCTCAAAGGTGCGAGCAACGAGGGAATCGACGTCCCAGACTGGCGTGATTACTGGCTGTCGTTTACCGGTGGAACAGTGCACATTCCCTCATTCCATCGACCGGAACTAGTCCACTACCTGTCGCACATGTACGGTCCCCCCAGCAATGCAGATGAAGCATCAGAAGTCCTTCGTCTAATCGATGCAGCGACAGCGCGGGTGATGAATTACAGCTACCAAGCTGCAGGCAGAGTCGTATCTGTAAACCCATACTTCCAACCCCATGTTGCATACCCTTCGTATCCCGTCGAGAGTCTCGCTCAAAATGCTCCTTTGACACCTTACATTCAGCAACTGATCACTGGTCCATGGGATGTTGATAACGACGGAGACGGCACTCCGGATAGCGTTTGGATCAATCCGAATTTGCCTGCGATCCATGCTCCTGATGGACGGCTTCTCAAACCCCTGACAGCGGTAATGATCCAAGATCTCGATGGTCGATTGAACATCAACCT
>JBJTAQ010000119.1:0-2186 GCA_046090945.1 Pirellula sp. | reverse complement strand
GCCTTCGATAGACTTATATCCTAAGAGTCAAGGAGAACCGTGCCCATGTCTGAAGAAACTCCTGAGGTTTTGTATCCAAGAGCGGTCGCAGGCGATCGAGCATCACGAGATACATTGATCCTATCGCACCCGGCTTGGGTATTCCGTCAATACATGTCTGGCGACAAACAGATCGTGGAATTGCTCCGCTCCTTTTTTGAGCCAGCAGCCAAGCTTCACATCGATACGAAGCTTGCTAGGAACAGATCGCTTCAACGGCGCTTCGAAACGCTCGACGTTCTGCAGGATGCCTACAGCAGTTTACTGAATCGGTTCAAGGACCCAACGGCCAGTGCCATGCAAAGATACAAAGAAGAGTTTGATGCGACCGAAACCAAAAAGGTTGACACGTTTGCCGAACTCAAGGCTTGGTTCTTCAGGGTGGTCGACAACAAGTACGTCGATTTAGTTCGATTCCACACCAACGAAGGTCGCGATCCGAACAAGGAGGTTCGCCTACGAGACAGTGGGACTGCTTCGAGCGCACCAGGAATCGTGTTGCAAGCCGACCAATCGACCGTCTCGTCGATTATCAATCGAGAAGAGCGGAATGAAAGGTTGCGGCGAGAGATCGATCGACTGCCCGAAGAACTCAGGCAAGTTGCCAATCTTAGGTTCATCGACGATATAGCGGTAAGTAAAATCTCAGATCTACTCAAAATCGACAATTTTTCGCGAGTCAGCAGCATGGTGAAAAAAGCCAAAGAGATCCTTCAAAAGAACCTTGGCCAAGATTTCCTGAATTAACTCTGCGACCCATTCGCGTTTCGGACGAACTTTCGTAGATTCGCTCTGAGGCTTGCTGATTTCTCGCGCGGGATTAAACTATACAACTCAATCTCAGGGATTTGCGGCCGATTGCAGCCTCACTGCTAAAGAGCCATTCGTTACCGTCGGCAATACACCACTTGCCGGCGTCTTCGGATCGCTAGCCGCGAATTCTGGCGGGAATCCTCCAACCACTTATTCGCTGGTATCCTTATGACTTCGTACACCGATCCGACCCAACCGCTTGGTTTTGGCACGCAAAGCGTTCATGCGGGAGAATCGCGGCAAAAACCCAACGACGCGATCACCGATTCGATCTGCTGCGCGTCGACTTATACCTTCGAGTCAACCCAAACGATCTTAGACTATCTGCGTCAGGGGCATGACCGCGAGGAGTACGGTCGGTATGGGAATCCCAACGAGAAGGTGGTCGAACGCAAGATTGCGGCCCTCGAAGGAGCCCAGGATGCGATCATCTATTCGAGCGGCATGGCCGCCGTGGTCGGCTTGTTGATGTGCAAACTCTCGGCAGGGGACCAGATCGTATTTTTTGACCAATGCTATCACCGCAGTCGAGAGTTTTGCGTCAAGCACCTTTCCCGCTTTGGCGTGGTGACCCATCAAGTCAAGACTGGAGATATGGATGCGATGCAGGCGGCCATCAATTCCAAAACCAAAATGATCGTTAGCGAGTCCCCTACCAACCCTCACCTATCGGTGATCGACCTGGAGGCCTTTGTCGCCATCGGAAAGAAGTCCGGAGTCGAGACCCTCATCGATTCAACCTTGGCGACCGCTTACAACCTCAAACCCATCGAATGGGGAGTCGATTATGTTTGGCATTCGGCCACCAAGTACATGGGTGGGCACAACGATTTGCTTGCTGGGGTCATCTGCGGTTCGAAGGAAAAGCTCGAGCCGGTTCGCAAGCTGCGAGGGATCCTCGGCTCCATCAATTCTCCTCACAACATGTATCTACTCGAAAGAGGACTAAAAACGTTCGAACTGCGCATGCAGCGCCATAATCACAACGGCCAGAAGATCGCCGAATTTCTAGAAAGCCATCCTCGGGTGGAAAGAGTTTTCTATCCGGGACTCGCATCTCACCCATCCCATGCAATTGCCAAAAAGACCATGAAAGGCTTCGGCGGGCTGATCACTTTCCTGGTCAAAGACGCAGACTGGCAGCAGACGGCCGCAATCATTGATCGCTGCAAAATTCCCCGTATAGGACCGAGTCTTGGCGGCGTCGAAAGTTTGATCGAACAACCGATGGTCATGAGCTATTTCGATTATCCCCCTGAGCAGCGCGCAGCGTTTGGTATTCACGATAATATGATACGCATGGCCGTGGGAATCGAGGACACCGAAGATCTGAT
>JBJTAQ010000118.1:0-4063 GCA_046090945.1 Pirellula sp. | reverse complement strand
GCAGGGGATGACCCAAGCATCTCTGGTGCTAGCCGGAATTCCAGTCCAACCCGATCGCGATGCTCATGGTGTCGCGGTCGCTATCGAGCCATCGAGCAAACCAGTAGGCCAAGGGGATGACGCTAGTTATGTCGTGCGACTGACCAATACGGGGAGTGTTGCCGAGACCTTCGCTCTATCGATTGATGTGCCCATCGGATTCAATGCGTCATTTTCACAGACATCCGTGACCCTTCTGCCTGGCAAGGAGAATTTCCGAGAGGTTCAACTAAGGGTTTCGGCTCCTCCGGGGGGCTTCCCTGGTCAGTATCCCTTAACGGTACGAGCCGTGTCGACAACTTCGGGCGCAAGCGGCACCGCGCCCTCGAGTGTCGAGTTGCTAGCTAGTGGCGTCGCTCTACAGTGGAACACATTTAGCGGGTTGCTCGGTGAAACCTTTGGATTGCAGGTGACAAACCAAGGGTCCGCGACCGAGACGTTTGATATCCAGCTAGGTGGGCCCGGAGCGATCCTTGCGAAACTAGGGGTGGATCACCTCACATTACAACCCCTGGAATCCCAGGTAGTCACCGTCACGACCCAGTCTGCCGATGCTCTACTGCCAGGGGGATTGAATCTCACAGGCTTGGCCCGATCGAGAACTTCTCCCTCGGTTCAAGCTATGGATGATACCCATTTGCTGATTCCCTCTACCCAGGGAGTGACCACTCGATTCGAGGTCCCGAACAAGACGCTCGGTGGGCCAGGCCGTTCCGTTTTCAATCTTGTGGTCAGCAACACCGGTAATACCGAGGACTCCTACACAGCCACGATCGTTGGGACCCAAGGGGGTATTGTTGCGAGTCTCACAGGCCTAGACGGCATTGCCACGCAGTTTATCCCAGTTTTCAGGCTGCCCGCGTACTCGAGCGGGACGCTCAGTCTGAATGTGTCGCTAATGAGCTTAGGGCAAGGTTCGGTGCTAGTCCAAGTGCGATCGCTGTCCAACGGTGCTATCGTCTCTGAGTCGCTCGCTACCTTGAACGCTATCGACGACCCATCGAGTCTCGCCATCACCGCTACAGGGGCAGATGGTGCCGAGGGGGATACGGGCTTGAAGGGGCTGAGATTCACGGTTGCTCGTTCCGGCAATCTATCCGTAGAAACCGTCGTCGATTTCGTCGTTTCTGGCGCCGGAACTTACCCGGTAAATGCTCAGGATTTCGGTGGGTTACTTCCTGCTGGAACACTGACTTTCTCGGCCGGGGAGGCATCCAAGTCGATTACTATTCAGGTGCGAGGCGATACGAGTCCAGAGTTCGATGAATCATTTGCGGTGACCCTGTCGAATCCAACAGGAGGAGGGATCCTGGTGGTCCCATCGGCTATCGGTACGATTCGTAACGACGATAAACTGGCAACAAACTCCGATTCGTTTTGGTTGACGCAAGGCCAGCAAGCGAGTCTCGATGTGTTGGCAAACGACCAAGCGGCCGGCTATCCATTCGGACCAACGTCGCTTCAGTTTCGCGATGGTCCATCGCATGCATCAATTGCAGTTTCACCCGACAGGAGAATTGTTTGGACACCCGATGCAACTTACTTTGGCCCCGATTCATTCTCGTATCGTGTGATCGATGGCCAAGGGCTTTTCTCCGATTGGACCTTGGTTAAGGTTAGTATCAACGGGCGACCGATCGCTCGCAACGATGAGGCTTATGTCTCTCGCGGCATACAGACCATTGTCGATGTCCTGGCCAACGACTCGGATCCCGATGGTCCGATAGGCGATGCCACGATCGAGCTTTTATCGACGATCGATCCTGCCGTGGGGCAATTGGACATCTTCGAAAGGAAACTTCGATTCAAACCGAGTTTGACGTTCGATTCATCGGTGCTTGTGCAGTACCGGTTGACGGATGCCAAGGGAGCCGTTTCATCGCCCGCTACAGTCTTGCTGGGCGTTTACAACCAAAACCCTAGGAATCCGCTGGATGTCAACCAGGATAATTTCGTCAATCCTTTGGATGTTCTCGAAACCATCAATTCCTTGAATCGCGATGGCTCTCGTCGAATTGCCCCTGGCAACAATACCGCACCGTTTTATGACGTGAACAACGACGGTTTCATCAGCCCTCTTGATCCGCTGATTGTCATCAACTTCATCAATTCGCGAAGTGGTGGATCCGCAGAGGGTGAATATGACAAACTAGCCCCTTCAGACGCTTATTTTGAGGAGCTAGGAAAAGAGAATCGCCGCCGACATGGCAGGCGACTCGGTTAAGGAAGACTGATCACGCTGCCGTCGTTTCTGCCTGCCATGGCCCGATAGACTTGCATGTCGACATTCGTAGCGATCGTGTGGATAGAACCATCCATGAGCAGGAACAAGCATCCGCTGGTGTGAGGGCTCCAGAAGCCGCCGGGGCTGCCGGTCGGAGAGTTCGGACCACCGGACCGCACGTGAACCGTTGCCATCGTGATCGCTGGACGCATGGTTTGGCCGACAGGCTGGTTGCGTTGCTGTGCAATCCAAGGGGAGAAAACCGTATAAGCGCCGGGGATGACACCGGCCCATCCGTTTGGAGCAAACATGCTGGCCCGCTCTCCAATCCCAATCGTATTCGAGGTCCCATCGGTGATCCCCGCATGCTTGACCGGCTGATTTCGATGAAACATCCCATTGAACGGTGTCTCTTCGTAAAGGGCGGAATATCGCGGCGCGTTGGCAGGGTCGCCACCACCCAAGCAGCCGACATAGCTGGCATGCGCAAGACCACGTGTGCCGATGGAGTTCGGCCACACAGCCACAGGTTCGTTCCAAGCATCGGAGGGGCATTGATAGTCAGGGATACGCGTGCTGCGTGCAGTCTGATGGATTGGATCGGTGATCGGCAATCCGAATTGGATCGACTGGTGGAGCGAACCTAGCTCCATGTTGGGCAAAATCATTGCGAAAAAACTCCAACCGGGGCCGGCCTCAGGGATCGGATCATTGCCACGGCCTGACCAGACTCCAGTGACTCGGGAAATGAATCCAGGTGGATAGGTCCGATGGGTCGCTTCGTAATTGTGGAGGGCTAAGCCCATCTGTTTGAGATTGTTCGTGCATTGAATCCTCCGAGCCGCCTCGCGGGCGGCTTGGACCGCTGGCAGAAGCAACCCCACGAGGATCCCTACGATAGCGATAACGACCAGTAGTTCGACGAGCGTGAATGCTTTTCGATGGCGGTAAGAGCAGTGATGGGTTATTGCGGTGTGCATTTGAGAGAAATCCCCTGGCCAGCCTGTAAGTTTGCAAGATTGCAAAACGGTGATGTTTTTGGCTGGCTAAGGGACAGAGCCGTAGAGGGCCGCCCGATTGCTTGCTCACTACCCCCTATTGTTACTGAGACTCAGTCTCATTACAATCTCTCTGCGGGTGATTTTTGACAAATTTTGTTGCGAAAACCCGACGGGAACATCCACGGGGTTTTCGGTTTGCCTGACGGGATGTTGGGGGACAAACCGGCAAGTAATTTCGAGGTTGGAGATGTCGGAACAAACGGACGATCCGAAGAGTGAAGAGCCAATCGAATCGAGCGATCCATCAAGCGCAACCGAACCGTCCGCGGTGAGGTTGCCGAAGATTATTCCGTTCCGAGATTTATGCCGCTGTGGTGACGAGGTCTGGATCGAGCACGGTGGGCAGTTGTACCGACTGCGGTGCACCAAACAAGGAAAGTTGCTGCTTACGAAATAATTATTTCGAGTCGCTCGTCAACTGTGCTTTGACACCCTTTTTAGCCCCGAAGGGCTCCTTGGCAGAGTCGACCTCGCCTGCGATCCGCTCGTCGGAGTTTCCTGGTTCGGGCGCTTCGGGCTTCGACGGTTCAAACATCGGGCTTGCAAACGTAATCTGTGTTCTGAGATCGACGCCATTGGTTGCCTCTTCCCGGGGGATCTCGTCGTTGAGTATTCGCTGAGAGCCAATCCTGCGACCAGCAAAACGTGGCCCTCGATAAATCGAACCTTGCTGGATTGGTCCAATCCCCAAAAACCAGGTATCCTTGGCATTGCTACCCGCCTGTGCGATACCCGACTG
>JBJTAQ010000117.1:0-2919 GCA_046090945.1 Pirellula sp. | reverse complement strand
GGTTAATGATAAGGAAGAATTCGAAAATATCGATCGGGTGATGATTCGCAACGGGACGAGATCGAAGGTTGAGAAATTCCGACTAAGCTGGCTGGATGCCAATGGTAGACTTCTACCATGCGATACGATCGACGCCATGGTGCCTGCTGGGCAACAGCAGATCCTCAGCCTTCGTCGGCCCGAGATCGATTCTTTGAGCCCTGACAGCCCCTTGATCCTGGAACTCGACGGCGACCAAGACGAATTTGACAATCGTCAGTACCTCTTCCGCGGCAAAAAGGCAACCAGCAAGGTTGTATGTGTCGATTCCCAGAAACGAGATCCTAAGGATTCGCTTTGGTATTTTGCCGTACGTGTACCGCTATCCAAACAGGTCTTGAAGTCGATTGGGTAACCCAAGACCCATCGGCTACATTTCAGCAAGAGCAAGACTTGAATTCTGCTACGAAACCCGACTGGGTGATCGCGTCGAGCCAGATCCGACCGGAATGGGCAGAGGGAATTCGAGGCTCCATCGAGGCGGGTTTGCATCTGTTTTGGGTGATGGACCGTCCGGTGGGTAAGGAGGTCGATGCGCAATCGGGTGATGTTGTCGATCCTGAGCGTATGATCAATGTGCTTCGCGCTTGGTTTCCAAGCGATTCGATCGATATATCCGAGGCTGCCGTCAAACGATTCCAACTGCTACAGGACTTGGAGTTGTCGCATCCGATTTTCGCACCTTTTGCAGACCCGAAATACAATGACTTCACCAAGATTCGATTTTGGAGACATAGGCGTATCGTCGGTGTCGATTCAGATCCATGGAGGATCCTTGCCAAGTTTGATGATGGGGATCCAGCAATCCTTCAGCGATCGCTCGGCAAGGGTACCATCACCGTTATGGCTAGCGGATGGCAACCGAGCGAGAGTCAGTTAGCGCTTTCAAGCAAATTTGTTCCGATTTTGGCTTCGCTATTTGAACAGGCAAGACCGAGTGAAACGGCGTTGGATTATCGTTGCGGAGATAGGATCCCAAGATCTCCCGGAACGGATTTGTCCGAATCGAATACCGAGTCGGATCGATTTGAGCGACCTGGATTTACAAGCCTCGCTTCGGGAGCGGATATCGTTGCGGTCAATATCCCCCGTAGCGAAGGGCTTACGGATCCAATGAATCTCGATGAGTTTGCCAGATTCGGAATACCTTTGGACAGTAGAATGCCAATCGACCTGGAACGCGAGACTGCATCGAAGAAGAACCAAATAGCCGAGCAGTTGGAGGCGAGCCAAAGGGGATGGTGGTGGATTCTTTTGTTGGTCGTAATATTCGCCGGACTGGAATCGCTGATATCGGCGTATCGGTGTAGAGTTGGACCTGCGCAGGCTACGAGTTCATAGGGTACCTATCATGGATCGGATGATTCGATATCGGCTAGAACAGCTCGCAAGACGACTTAGGAGTCAAGTTTTCGTTGGACTCCTGATCGTATATTGGATTTTACTCCTATCGATGTTTGCCCTCGTTTGGAAGCAGGGGGGAGCGGAGGTCGGCGTCCAATTGCCGAAGTACCTTATTTTTGCATTTTTTGCGTTAGGCGCATTGGTCCTCTATCTGTGGAGCCGGTTCGGTTACCGGGATATGAAATCGATCGCCGAATGCATTGAGAAACGGCATCCCGAGCTTGACCAGAAACTTCTGACGGCCATCGAACCGCCAAAACCGAACGAATCTGAGTTTCTTCGCCGAAAGTTGGTCGAGCAAACACTTGCTCATGCCCAAAAGAAAGATTGGGAACAGATTGTTCCTAGTGGGCGACTTGCGGCTCTTTGGGGAGTGCAATGGCTTTTGTTGTTGGTGGCACTCTCGATCCCGTTGATGATAGCAGGAAAAAAAACCAGCAATGGGGAATCGGCTGGAGTTAAAGCGGATAAGCTTGATGATTGGTTGATTGAACCTGGTGACATCCAATTGGAAAAGGGATCGGATCTGCTTATAAGTGTTCGATTTCCCGATAGTTTCACCGACGATTTGAATATGGTAGCTACTGGTCCAGATGGTCAGTCACAAGTTATTCGATTACAGAGAAGTTTGAAGGATCCGATCGCTAGTGCGACGCTGCGGCGTGTGAAGGATTCGCTCAGATACCGAATTGAAAGCGAATCAAAGTCAAGCGAGATGTTCAATGTCGAGGTTTTTGAGCATCCGGGTGTGGTGCACAGCGGTGCATTGATTCAGTCTCCAGCTTACGCAAAGCAGGAGGACAAAACGATCTCCAATACGCGTCGTGTATCAGTGGTCGATGGAGCCAACATCATTTGGTCGCTCAAGCTAAACAAGCCAGTTGCCACTGCGCAATGGATCGATGAAAACGGTCTGGAAACGTCGCTTGAGCCTGAATCGGACGATCCGACAGCGTTTCGTATCGCGAGCAGTCCAAAGGGTTCGGGGAGGTACCGGTTGCGTTTGGTGGATGCACAAGGGCGGACGGAAAAGGGGGCCGAAGAGTTTATCGTTAAGGTGATACCCAACCGCGAACCTGAGTTGCAATTGATTTCCGCTTCCGATCAGCGCGTTTCGCCCATTCAGGAAATGCTGGTAGACGCAAAAGTTCAGGATGATTTCGGAATTCATCGGGCAGGGATTAGTGTATTTGTTGGAGATTCTGAAGCCCAGGAGATCGAATTGAAATCGAGCTCGAATGAGTCTTCCAAGAAAACGGAATTGCATCATCTGATCGATTTAGAGTCATTGTCAGCCAAGGCCGATCAGTTAGTCACTTATCATTTTTGGAGTGAGGATTTGGATCGTGATGGACAGCCTAGACGAATCGACGGTGAAATGTTTTTTGCCGAAGTGCGGCCGTTCGAGGAGTTGTTTCGAGAGGGAGATTCATCCGCGACCCAGCAACGGCAGCAGCAGCAAGAGCAACAGCAGCA
>JBJTAQ010000116.1:0-4271 GCA_046090945.1 Pirellula sp. | reverse complement strand
AGGAACTTGGCAAGATCGAGGCGCTCAGCGATAAGACCTGGAACCACCCGGTGGTGGTAGGCGATCGATTGTTCGTCCGGAATGCCGAGGAAGTGGTTTGCTATCAGCTAGCGAGCATTCCGGCCGAGTGAGTCAACGGTTGCTCGTGCTTATTCTTCAGGATCGACCGGGCGGGGCAGTCCTCTTGGGTCGAGTTCGACGGTGATGGTTTCCCAATCGATCGTACCGGAGCTAGCCGTACTCTCTGGCTGGATCGTCAATCGAATCGCCCAGCCGTACCAAACCAGAGGATCAACCTCGTAGTAGTCGAAGACGAAGTTGCCCAAGCTATAAACGATCGGTCGGCCGCGATGGCTGTCGATCGTCTGGGTTACGTGGGGATGCCCGCCGATCACGGCGCTAGCTCCAGCGTCGATCCATCGCTTGGCCTGGGTTTGTTGATCCGGGCTCGGTGTCGGATTCATCTCGTTGCCCCAATGCACAAAAGGGATAACGATGTCCGCATTGGAAACACTCTTGGCCCTAGCGATGTCATCGACGACCCAGTCGTTGTTCAAGGGCGTGTTACCAGCGCGATTCTCAGTCGCCTCGTAGTCTTGCTTGAGGAAGTCGTTGTAGCCCAAGAGCATGATGCGTCTGCCTTTGACCTCGAGCAACAGTCCAGCTCGTGAGGAGTCGATGTTCTGGCCGGCACCGAAATATCCGATGTCTGCTTTTTCAAGCACTTCCAAACAATCGAGCAACCCCTCGGGCCCGAAATCGAGCGTGTGATTGTTGGCCAAGCTCAAGCCGTGAAAGTACTTCTTGAGGAACTTCGGCGAGTCGCTTGCCCCTCGATACACATAGGGTTTGTCGCGTTGATGGCCTGCTCGACCTAACACACACTCGAGATTGCCGATCGTCACATCCGCATCGAGCAGAATCTTGGCGCAGTGCTCGAAAGGATCCAACCCGTTGGCAATCGCGTTTCCGGGTCCGTTGTCGAGCATGATATCGCCAACGAACAGCAATCGGATCGGTTGGCTCTTCTGGTACTCAGAGATCTCGAAAGGAGTCAGTTCACCGACGACACGGAAACCTAAATTTGCGCATCGGGTATCGATATCGTTCCAATTTCGGAAACTCGAGCGCGACCACATGGGGAAGGAATTCCAAGCTCCCCCGCGTCGCACCTTGACCGTGCCTTGCCGAGGTCCCTTTGGGTCCTGGATCGGCGAGTAGCTGTAATAGTTCTCATCATACCAGTCGGCGGTCCATTCCCAGACGTTGCCGTGCATGTCGTAGAGCCCAAAGCCATTCGGGGCATACGAGCCGACAGGTAGAGGGAAGGGAGGATTGTCGGGGTCGATGTCTAAGTTTTGAATTGCATTGCGGATCGACTCGGGTGTCGGTTCGAGCGTCCGGGCTCTCGTCAAGACGCTTTCCTGAGTGTTCCCCGTCTGGTAATAGCTCTGCGTGTTGGCTCGATTGGAATACTCCCATTCGGCTTCGGTTGGCAATCGAACGATCCTGTTCTCTTTGGTCGAAAGCCATCGGCAGTAAGCTTGGCAATCCTCCCAAGTGACGTTGACCACTGGGTGATTGTCCGTTTGGGGATATCCTGGATTGCGCCACGAGAATCGAGGCTCTCGTCCGATGCACTTTCTGCTTTGAGGATCAAAGCCCCAGCCTCCGTTGCCGTCGGTCTCGGATCGAGTCTTGTAGCCGGTCTGCTCGACAAACGCCCTGAATTGGCCGACAGTCACCTCGGTCGCGGACATCAAAAATGGCTTGGTAATTTCGACCATATGCCTGGGATGCTCGTCCTTAAAATCCTCGGCTTTGCGATCGTATTCGGGGTAATCCGACACAAGTTTTTTGGCCGAGACATGGGAACCCATCATGAATCGACCAGCCGGGACGGTGACCCATCCGAGTTCTTTTGCACCAGATTCCTTGGCTGCTGGCGCTGGATCAGGCGCTGGATCAGGCGCGGCGGCTTGGGCTAGGCCCACAATTGGCAGTCCCCAACTGAGGCTGAGCAGTAGAAAAACACTCACAGGATGAAGACGATGGGTGCGGAAAGTAGCAGTGGGCATAGGGGTGCAACTTGTGGTTCAGATCCAAGAAAGTAGCGAGAGGGGTTCGGAAAAATCCGACAGACCTAGTTTGAGTCTAGTTCGCGTTGTACGGGTTTCAGCATTTTCTCAGGGTTTTTTGTGCTTTTCATGCGATTTCATGCGAACCTTTCGCGATGGTTCAATTCTTAGTTTGATGCTAGAATTCACGCGGTATCGAGCACTTTCCATGTAATCGCAATTCGACACCCAATTGATAGGTGCCTTGTTGAGCCAAGATCAAAAATTCCTAAATTATTCGGATTTGGTCCGAGATCCCCGGGTTGAAAAAGCCCGAGCTTTGCTGCTGGAAGCCTTGGAATCCCATCGCAGCAGGATCACCCAAGTCCGCCCGCCGAACCCGGACTTGGTCCCTGGGTACAAGGCCGAACTGGATCGCTTGGCCAAAGCCCGTGGGGGTGCGACTTATTTCCCTTATATTTCGAGCGGGCTTGGGAATGGCCCACTGATTGAACTTGGAGACGGGAGTGTCAAGCTCGATTTCATCGTCGGGATCGGGGTGCATGGGATGGGACATTCGAGTCCCGAGATGCTCAGCGCCACGGTCGATGCAGCCTTGGAAGATACCGTCATGCAAGGGAACTTGCAGCATGACTCGGCATCGCTGTGGATGTGCGAACGACTTATCGCATTGGCTCAATTGCAGGGAGCCAAGCTCGATCACTGTTTGCTGAGCACCAGCGGCGCGATGGCCAACGAGAACTCCTTGAAGATCGCTTTTCACAATCGCGCTCCTGCATCGCGTGTGATTTGCATCGACAACTGCTTCGCGGGTCGCTCGATCGCTTTGGCAGCGCTAACCGACCGGCCCGCTTATAGGACCGGTGTTCCCAAAGCGCTCGATGTCGATTACTTGCCGATGTACCACCCTGCGGATCCTCAAGGGACCACTCAGGGTGCGATCCGAACGCTCAAGCATTTGCTGCAGCGCTATCCGGGCCAGCATGCTTGCCTGTGGCTCGAACTCGTCGCCGGCGAAGGTGGTTACTATCCTGGCACCCGCGAGTACTTTGAGACTCTATGTCAGATGTGCCACGACCATAACGTCCTGGTCATTTTCGACGAAGTCCAAACCTTCTCGCGGCTGAGCCGTCCGTTTGCCTTCCAGCACTTTGGACTGGATCGATTTGCCGACATCGTGACCCTTGGGAAAATCACCCAAGTCTGTGCGACGCTCTATGGGGAATCGCTCAAGCCCAAGGGGCCGCTGCTCTCGCAGACTTTTACGGCTGCGACAGCATCGATTCGAGCAGGGCTCTCGGTCCTGGACCATCTTGACAAGCATAAGTGCTTTGGAGACGACGGTTGGAACATGCGGCGGCACAAGTACTTTCGAGCCAAGCTCGAGGCGTTGAGCGCGAAGTACCCGGGCAAGCTCAGTGGTCCGTACGGCGAGGGGATGATGATTGCCTTCACGCCAGGTGATGGCAGTTCGGAGACCGCATCGAAGATGCTCGGCAAACTTTATGAACTCGGACTCATGGGGTTTGTCGCTGGAAGCAATCCGACTCGGCTGCGGTTCTTGCCACCACCGGGAGTGACCACCAACGAGCACATCGATATGGCTTGCCAGATCATCGAATCGGCGTTGCAATCGGTTTAAGATCAATAAACTCTCTGTTGAAACAAGCACAACTAGATTAAGCACAAGGCCTCTTCGAGGATGAACAAAAACGACGAACCATCGACCAAACGAGTCTTCGACGGAATCGAAGTGGATTTGAAGAGTCCAGCCAAGGCAGCTTTTTTGGCATTTTTGTTTCCCGGCGCTGGGCATTACTACCAAGGTCGCAAGCACAAGGCGATTCTTTTTGCGATTTGCATTTTAGGACTCTTCATCACCGGTTTTATCATCGGTCGTGGGCGCGTCGTGTACGGGTACCCGAACACTTTCAATCCAATCAATCTGGTACGGCTACTATCGAAGAACGGTCGAGCACAGATCGCGGAGAGTAGCTCTGGGGACTTTCGAATCCATTCCTACGCACAAGCCTTGGTTGGCATCCCAGCCTTTCCCATGATCCTCCAATCTCGGATTGGTCCCAAGCCGGTCGACCAGCAATTCCTGTGGGGGTTCATGGCACCTCCGCCGCTGGGAGATCCTCAGGATGGAAATCCCGACTGGCTATCGAAGT
The DNA here is from genome assembly GCA_046090945.1 of Pirellula sp. Lineage (GTDB taxonomy): Bacteria > Planctomycetota > Planctomycetia > Pirellulales > Pirellulaceae > JBKCUI01. The sequence continues at coordinate 19 of JBJTAQ010000116.1, read as the reverse complement.
GGAACAACGAGGACTCGGC
>JBJTAQ010000115.1:0-1742 GCA_046090945.1 Pirellula sp. | reverse complement strand
AAAGCGAACTTGCAACAATGGGTGCAAGGCCAGGACGAGCCGGTCCTCTCGGACCTAGTCTCACTGATCGTCGAACGAGGTTTGGATGACTTGCTCACCAAGCCTGGAACGACCAAAGAGGGCAAGTCTTGGCGATACGATTGGGACTGGACATCCGGTAGCAAGGAAACTCTAGTAGGGTTGGCCGAAGCTTTTGGGAAGAGGGCGAACGCCGCCGCGCAGGAGGAGCTGGTACTCCGGTGGTCCAGGCATCGGAGTTCCCATGGGTTGATCGAAAGCTTGATCCGCCGTGGAGCGTTGTCCAAGGAGACGCTCAGGGTCTTGTCGGCAGCTTGGTGGGATGCATTGCCGAGCGAGACTGCTGAGCGATTCGCCGATTTGAAGCCCGAGGGACCGAGCGATTCAGCCCGCGCATTGGTCGTACAGTCCAAAGCCGAAGCGGTCCGCAAGACAGCCATCGACCTTCAGATCGGAAAGCGAGTCTACCAAGAGCGGTGTGCAAACTGCCATCAACTTGGAGGACAGGGCAAACTCATCGGACCACAGCTCGATGGGGCTGTGGTTCGAACCATCGATCGGTTGTGTGAAGACATCCTGTGGCCCAATCGCAATGTGGACGAAGCGTTCCGGATCACCAACGTACTTATGGAGGATGGAGAGACGATATCAGGGTTGATTCTCGATCGGACCGACAGCTCTTTGGAGATCGTCGACCAAGCTGGCAAATCCCAGCGTGTAGCGCGAGGCGACATCGAGCGGGAGAAGATCAGCAATCTATCCTTGATGCCGGGTAATTTTGAAGAGCTTATTAGCGATTCCGAACTGGCTTCGCTGATCGGCTATCTGAAATCCCAGCAAGCGACTAAGTCGCCGTAATCTCGAGTATTCGACTATGTTTCGTTTTATTCACGCCGCAGACATCCATCTCGATAGTCCTCTGGTGGGTCTGCGAGCATTCGATTCGGCTCCCGTGGAGCGGCTGCGGGCCGCTCCTCGGCGAGCACTCGAGAACTTAGTCGATCTTGCGATCCGATCCAAGGTGGATTTTTTGCTCATCGCCGGCGATGTCTTCGACGGGACTTGGAAAGATTACAGCACCGGTCAATTCTTCGTCAAGCAATTAGCGAAGCTTCGCGATAGCCAGATTCCGGTCTACTTGATCGCGGGGAATCACGACGCTCAAAACAAGATGACGCGTTCGCTTCCCTACCCGAGCAACGTCCACGTGTTCGAATCGGCCAAGGCGACTACGCAGCGCATCGAGTCGATCGAGGTCGCCATTCACGGGCAGAGTTTCGCTTCGCAAGCCGTCAAGGAGGACCTGTCGATGGGGTATCCGGCAAGTGTACCCGGGTGGTTCAATATCGGCCTTCTCCACACAAGCTGCACTGGGCGCGAGGGGCACGAAAACTATGCACCTTGTACGATCGAGGGCCTGCGAACGCGCGGCTACGATTACTGGGCACTTGGGCACATCCACAAACGCGAGATACTCAGCCAAGACCCATGGATCGTTTTTCCAGGGAACATCCAAGGACGCCATGCCAAAGAGACAGGGACCAAGGGCTGTTATGTCGTCTCGGTTGCAGACGATCGAAAAATCACGGCCGAGTTTGAATCGCTGGATATTCTGCGATGGGAGACTGTTCGCCTCGACGTGCAATCGCTTACAAGCCTTGACGAGATTGCAGGCCGATTCTCGGCGACCCTTCAGGAGACTCTCGAACAGAACGACGATCGAT
>JBJTAQ010000114.1:0-1199 GCA_046090945.1 Pirellula sp. | reverse complement strand
GATTTCTTAGATGACGAGGTACCATTTTGAACGCTTCCATGAATTCCGATAATTTGCTCGCGTCCGCATCGGCCTATCGCAACTGTGGTCTCTCCGTCCTGCCGGCCCGACGACTTGAAAAACGGCCGGCCTTGCCGGGTTGGAAGAACTACCAACTACGGATCCCAAACGAGCGACAGATCGTCGAGTGGTTTTCGAAACCCGAAGATGCAATCTGCGTGGTTACGGGCCAAGTCAGCGGCAACCTTGAAATGCTCGACTTCGACCGAGGCGGCGATCGCTTCGAGGCATGGAAACAGCAAATCCCACCGGAGTTGTTTGCTCTCCTTGTCATCGAGACGAGCCAGTCGGGTGGCAAGCACGTGATCTATCGCTGCTCGGAGCCGATCAACGGCAACATGAAACTAGCGATGGGTTTTCGTGACGGGGCGCTTGTAACCTTGATCGAGACTCGTGGCGAAGGGGGACTGTTTCTCTGTGCTCCGACGCTTGGGTACACGATCGAGCAAGGATCGCTGACCGAAATTCCAGAGCTAACTGCCCAGGAGCGCGAAACACTCTTGGAGACTGCATGGTCACTCAACGAGCACTTGCCCGCAGCCGAGGTACCAGTCGATTCGCAGTTCGTCCCTGAGAATCGCCCTGGTGATGATTTCAACAACCGCGGCGACGTTCGAGCACTGCTGGTCAAGCATGGTTGGACGCTGGTCAAAGGTGGCGAGAACGAACTATGGCGTCGACCTGGAAAGACCAACGGCTGGTCGGCATCGCTAAGGGATAAGTCGTTCTATGTCTTCAGTGGCAACGCCGCTCCGCTGGAACCCAATCGAGCCTATAGCCCGTTTGCGGTTTTCGCGTGGCTGGAACATCGTGGTGATTTCGAGATGGCGGCGCGGATGCTACGGATGCAGGGATTCGGCGGAGATCCGGTTTCCGTGTCCACCATCCAAATCAACATCGTCAATGAGATCACGGTGGATGCCAATCCCATCTTTTCACCAACCGACCCAGGAACGATGCCACCGGAATTGTTACGAGTTCCAGGTTTTGTTTCCGAAGTCATGGACCTGTGTCTTGAGACTGCACCGTATCCGAATCCGGTCATGGCGTTTTCGGGGGCGCTTGCTTTGCAAGCCTTCTTGGCCGGCCGGAAGGTTCGGGACCCTGGTGATAATCGGACGAATCTTTATCTGCTCGGC
>JBJTAQ010000113.1:0-3217 GCA_046090945.1 Pirellula sp. | reverse complement strand
AACAGCCCGTTGGCGAGTATCGCCTAAGTCCGAGAGATGCAAAGAGTATGAGGCTGGTATTCGAAGGGGTGAAGGAACCCGGTCGCTACGAATGGCGAGCAACGACCCAAGGGACGGGTGGTAAGAAACTCGAAGCGCGTTTGCCCTTTGTGGTGATCGATCAAAGCCTGGAGACTCTGCAACCCCTGCCCGATTGGCAACTGATGGATCAATTGGCTAAGCTGAACGAGGCCGCAGGGGGCACCTTGGTCAGCCCCGATCAAACAGCAGACTTAATCAGCCGTTTGCTCGAGCGACGGCGTCAAGCCACCGAGACGACGGTTGAAGCTTTTAAACTGGGCGATACCGCGGTCGATTCTTGGCTCGTGTTTCTCGGCATCGCCGGCTTGCTAATCCTCCAATGGGGCCTTCGCAAGCGCTGGGGTGTACCCTAGCCGATCCTAGAATCTCTCTTTTAACCACAGAGACACGGAGGGCCACAGAGGGGCTTTGATATCTAACGCTATAAACGAGCGACTCTGTGAGTCTCTGAGTCTCCGTGGTTAGAAAAACGATCTTACAAGGGTTTTTTTCTAGGTAAGAACTCGGTTTTCCAAGTATGATAACCTCTAAAACGGTTCTTAATTGACGAAAGTGGAGGGGCAGTCATGGGCTTCTTTGATAGTGTCAAATGTTTTACTGGATTTCATGATTGGTCAGACTGGAGTTATCTCGAGTCGAACCAATGCGAACAAAGTCGCAAGTGCAATCGCAACTGTGGAGCCATCGAAAAAAGGACGACGCATCAATGGCCCGAGTTTCAATACATTGCAGCGAACTCATGTGACCAAAGTAGGTCATGTTCACGTTGTCAATCGGAAGAAAAGCAAGCGGCTCCACACCAATGGAGCGAGTGGGATTATCTTCATGAAGACCGATGCTCTCAGGAACGACGATGCACGCGCTGCGATCAGACCGAAGCACGCGAGTTGCACGCATGGGATGTCTGGCAACATGAGTCACCCAAGTCCTGCAAGCAGATCCGCTTTTGTCGCCGCTGCACAACGGGCAAGGAGGAGAAACAGCCCCAGGATACAGACCATTCGTGGACCGAGTCGATGCGGATCTCTTGTAATCGATCCGAAAAGGTCTGTGTGCGTTGTGATAAAAGGATCTCCAAGCACGAGTTTGATTTGCATGTTTTTGGACCATGGTATGAGGACCGTGAAGGGCACTACAAACGGAATTGCATGGAGTGTTCAAAGGAGGAATCAACATTCTCACGACCACAAAACTTCCAAAAAAACCCAGGAAGCGCTGATAACGGCCGTAGACCCGACGATAATTTTCGCTGATGCTCTGCGATCCCATCTGATTACCGAGCAAAAAACTCTCTGCGCTTTAAAAAAAGACTAGGGCCTATTTCGACTCGACCCTCCGCTATGCGAAGCATCGCATTTCGCCCATAATCTGGGGCATCCTTTATTCCCCAATCCACTAGGGCTGATCCTATGTTGAAAAGAAATCTAATGACTGCGTCGATGTTAGGAGCGCTCGTTCTGACAATCAACGCGAATGCAGACATCACCCCGCAGCAATTAGAACCCCTTCGAAAGGTCAAAGCAGGGGATGATGCATCGGTCGCACAAGCCTCCAAGTTGGCTAAAGAACTGGCAGCCCGAAGCGACCTTCAAAGCTTAACCGCGCTGCGCGGCATGAAGGGGGCTTCTTCCCTGGGCAAAAACTGGCTGCTGGGGCTCGCCAATTCCGCCCAAAACCGTCAGCCAGCTTCCAAGTCGGACCTAGAGGCCTTCTTGAAAAACACCTCCGAGGATGCCGAAGCCCGCTACACGGTATTTAGGTGGTTAACCGATGACGATGAGCAACTGCGTAAACAATGGCTTACGTCCATGACTGATGACCCAAGCCCCGAGCTGCGCTACGAAGCAATCTCGATGGAACTCGAGCCGACCGACTTGAATGAATCCAAACTCAGCAAACTGCTCGACTCGGCAAGACAACCCGAACAAGTCTCAGCGATCATCGAGAGACTTGATAAGCTTGGGGTTAAGGTCGATCAGGCCATGCATTTCGGATTTCTTACAAGTTGGAAATTCGTCGGCCCTTTCGACAACGTCGGAAGCGACAAGTTCAACACCCCCTATCCGGTCGAGAGCGATTATGTCGCAGGCAAACTCGCCGAAAGGTATCAAGGCAAAGCGGCCGAGATTACCTGGGTCTCGGAAACGACCTCCGATAAAGAAGGGATCGTCGATCTTGCAAAACTCTACAACAACGAAAAAGGTTGTATCGTCTACGGACTCGCCGAAGTTACCAGTCCCAACGAGGTCGCTTGCGAATTGCGAGTCGGATGCATTAATGCCCAAAAGGTTTGGGTAAACGGCGAGCTCGTCATCGCAAACGAAGTCTATCACACAGGGATGCAAGTCGACCAATACGTAGCACCGATCAAACTCAACGCGGGTGTGAACCGGATTCTAATCAAAGTTTGTCAGAACGAACAAAAAGAAGCTTGGGCGCAGCGGTATGTCTTCCAAGCTCGTATCTGCGACGCAACCGGCAAAGCGCTGAAACTGAAATAATCTATTGCCCGACAACACCCGAATCAAAAACACCAGAATCGAAATCAACAGGATACAGTGTAATGCTCAAAACTCGATTTATCCGCCTTGCAGTTCTGTCCACCGGACTCTTATGGACCTCGCAATCCCAGGCCGATGATTGGCCCCAATTCCGTGGCCCGAGTCTCGGCGGTCAAGCCAGCAAAGCCAATTTGCCAGAAAAGTTCGACGGCGAATCCGGCCAGAATATCGCATGGAAAGCTGCGATTCCAGGTCGCAGCGTCGGCGGTGCGATTGTTGTCGGGGATCAAGTCATCACGACCACCAGCGATGGACTCGAGCAGCGTCGTATCCGATTGCTCAGCTACGATGCCGCAACCGGTAAGCGACGATGGGAACAGCAATTGGTCGCCCGAGGAAGACCCTACTGCCACCCGACAAGCGCCAATGCTGCGCCAACCCCAGCTAGCGACGGGAAACATGTGGTTGCTTTCTTCAGCTCCAACGATATCGCTTGCACGGACCTGCAAGGTAACTTGCTGTGGTACCGCTCCCTCGCAAGTGATTTCCCCAAGGCAGGTAACGACGTGGGAATGAGCGCATCACCCGCGATTGTCGATGGAGTTGTGGTCGTCCAAGTTGAATGCCAAGGAGAT
>JBJTAQ010000112.1:0-2026 GCA_046090945.1 Pirellula sp. | reverse complement strand
CCAATCGTTGGTCCACTCCCATACATTCCCATGGATGTCAAATAGCCCACCGATACTTGGGCGCAACAGACCGACCTTGTGCAATTGTCGATTCGCGTTGACTTGGAACCAGCCATACTCGGGCAGCAGGTCTTCACTGCTGCCGAAGCAGTAGGGTGTGTCCATACCACATCGAGCGACATACTCCCATTCCAATTCCGTCAGCAAACGAAAGCCAGGTCGATTCGGGTGCCATGTTCGCTCCAAGTGCCTTGCATCGATCGGTTCAAGTCCAACTTGGTTCGCTTTTCTGCCATCGGAATCCCCCGTACTTTCATAACATTGATAGCTTGCGTCACCCATCCGAACCTCAACCAGCTTATTGCAGTAATCTACGGCATCAAACCATGTCACTCCGACGACTGGCTCATCGAGTTCAAAGACTTTGTTGTATTCAAGACCTTTAAGATTGCGGTATCGGTCGTTGTCAAAAGGACTGAATTGTCGCCAAGTTGTTTCTCGATCGCAGACGGCGATTGGGCCGAAGACTTCGGTCAATTCGATACCATCGGCTTGTTTAGTCCGTTGAGTTACCGCAGGGAAGGCGATCATCGTAAAGTAAACAGGGGCATTTGGGTCAAAACGATAGGGATCGTCGCACGATTCCGACGTATCCAAAACCTGCTTTTGTGTGTTCGGATAGATCTCTAGGACAAACCACTCTCTGAGTCCATCTGCGTCGTAGTCCATGGGCTTGCGATCCACGCGATCGGTAAGCTCCGAATATCCCCAACGCCTTAGCAACCAACCTAATGCACTGTGCACTGCGCGGCTGGGATGCTCACCGTACTGGCTTGCAAGTTGCGGGATAAATTCCGATTGAATCCCAGAGAGTTTTTCGTGATCGACTGGATATTCACCGAGTGCGAGCAGCATGGCATAAATTAGGTAGTAGTGCTGCTGTCGAGGTTTTTGCGGCTTGGGTGGATCCATCGACAAGAGTGCTTGAAGGCTCTGGACCAAGAGTGACGGATCAACATCGCGATCACTGATTCGGTAGACGAGCCGAGAAAGCGGTTCGGGATCACGTTCTACGGTCAGGAACTCATAGACCGATTTCCAGTCCCCAAGCCTTAGCAGGCTCACCGCCGCGTTGGCTTGCCTAGCGATGGCGCGTTGCCTTTCGGGGTTTGAGGCAGGAAGTTGGTTAGCCAATTCCTGACGCAGGAGTTTCTCGATACTCTGTTTGGCAATTTCGTATTTAGGAAAGAATTTCGCAAACTCGCGTGGTTGACTGAGCATGACCAATTCATGTGTTGTCTTGTGATCGTCGACGTACTGAAAGAGGATTTCGGTAGCTAGTTCGACCGCTCTTGGGGTGCTCGCGTCGTTGCCCTTATCGAAAACCTTGATCAATGCAGGAATCAGATGCTTTTTGGCGGGCTTGAGCGCTTCAGTCCAGTCACCCACCACCAGCGGATTTTCTTGCACAAGCTTCCCGACCACTTTCTCGGAGATCGTATCCCAGCGGTTGCTATCGGTGTCGTATTTGGCCAGAGCACTTGCTATCTGAAGTAGTCCTGCGGAATCTCCCTGTGGAGTCTGTTCCTGTACTTGACTCCAGAAAAGCTCTATGAGATCCGCTCGATAGGGACGCAGCGCTTCGATCAAAATGGAGATTTGTTTTGAATCGACCTTTGGCAAGCTTCGTGCAAGTTCATCGATTGCGGGTTTGTGATTGCCCAGCAGTGCAAGATTGTAGTTCAGTCGTTTATCGGAGCCTTCGGGAGAATTGCGGATGGCTTCTAGCAACTTGTTCTTTAGGGTATCACCCAAGGACCGAATATCAGAAAGTCTTTTTTGAACTCCTTCGATATCGAAGGATTCGATATTCTTGACCATGGTGCTTGCAGTTTCGTCCAGGCGATGATAATCCGAACGGAGTTTCAACCACGCTGCCGATGCAAACATGACCATTAGCAGCGAGCAGACGATACTGAAGCGGGACAAGTAGTACTTATTAGCGTGAAGCATCATCGAGCGTTCG
>JBJTAQ010000111.1:0-5987 GCA_046090945.1 Pirellula sp. | reverse complement strand
CATTTCGCAGAATAGGTTAGATATGGAGTTGTTCGTCGACGCTTACGATTGGGTGATGGTCCCGAACGTTTATGGGATGAGTCAGCATGCCGATGGCGGATTGATAACGACCAAGCCTTACATCAGCGGTTCAAGTTACGTCTTGAAGATGAGCGATTACAAGAAAGGGGATTGGACGGCAGTTTGGGATGGACTGTATTGGCGGTTTGTGAGCAAGCATCGAAAGTTCTTTGAGCGCAACCCGAGGATGAAGGTGATGGTCAGTCAGGTCGATAAGATGGGGGATAAGCTCAAGGCCCATCAGAAGACGGCAGATAAGTTCTTGGGTGGATTGTGACGATCAAACCCTTGAATGTCGACGATTATCTGAAGTCCGGATGCGGGCGATGTCCGCTAGGTGGGACCGACCAGTGCAAAGTGCATCGCTGGAAGAAGGAACTCGGCCTGCTCCGGGAGATCCTGCGCAAGAGCGGATTGGTTGAAGAAATCAAGTGGAGTGTGCCTTGTTACACGCACGAGGGAAGTAACATCGCGATCGTTGCGGCGTTCAAGGAGTACTGTTCGGTGAGTTTCTTCAAGGGTGCGGGACTACGCGACTCTGAAGGGGTGCTCGATAAGCCTGGGGAGAATTCCAATTCAGTGCGGATCGTGCGGGTGACCTCCGTGGCTCAGATCAAGCAACAGCGTAAGGCGATCGAGTCCTTTATCCTGCAGGCGATTGATTTGGAACGGGTTGGGTACAAGCCGCCTAAGGCGGAGGTTTGGGAATTGGAGAGGCCTGATGAGCTCGTAAGTGCGTTTGAAGAGGACCCGCAGTTCAGAGATGCGTTCGAGGCGCTCACTCCTGGTAGACAAAGAGGCTATCTGCTTTACTTCTCGGCTGCCAAGCAATCCAAGACGAGGGTCGATCGGATCGAAAAGCACCGCCACCGAATCCTCGAAGGCCTTGGCCTACACGATTGAAGCCGACTCGTTGAGCAACTCTGTGAGTCTCTGTGCCTCCGTGGTTTAAAAATGGACTTGCAGGGGTTTTCATGGGCAAGAGCTCGTATTTCATGTTCGAAGCTTCCTGGTACTCCTACACGAATACGCGCTGCTAAACCCTTGGTGTTACGAAAAGAGCAACTGGCCAACTGCAAGTCCTGAGTCGTTCGGTGGAACTCGCTGGTGCATGACAACGCGCCAACTGGACTCCTGGAACTTTTGTGCCGTCAGCTCCGTCAGCAAACGATTCTGAAAAACTCCACCACTGATGCCCACCCGCCTGGACTCGCTCCACGCAGCAGGAACCAGCATCAGCGAATCCCGCATCAGGATCGCGATTGCCAAGTGGATTCGATAGGCAATCCGAGATACAGCAACTTGCTCACGAAGATCCTTAAGCACACCTCGTACGACATCCCGTCCATCGAAGACGATCCTTCCAGCAACTTCTGTGAATGTAAATCGATAAGCTTCCGCATCCGGCTTGCTATCCAACTTAGTCCCTGATTGCGCATCAATCTGGCGATGCTCATGTGCTGCCAAGTCCTCGAGCAACATTGCTGCGTGACCTTCGTAGTCGTTGATGTGGGTCAGTCCCAAGAGCGATGCGAGTCCATCGATGAACCGGCCCATACTGCTGCTTGGAATTGTCAGCATTTGCGAAGTACTTGCCCGTTGCAGCGCGAATTGTTCAGTTTTAGATAGTTTCCCCCATCCTGACTCGCTTCCCCATCTGCAACTCGCTTCGATGCTCTCAGGAGTTATCCCTGCGTCGATCATCAGGGCCAGAGCAGCCCTCCAAGGGTTCTTGGCTGCGGCATCGCCAAGCGGCAGTCGAAATGGTCTTAAATAACCCAATCGATGACTCTGATAATTTTGGATGCCAATGAGTTCGCCACCCCAGATTGAGCCATCGCTTCCCAAGCCGGTCCCGTCAAATACAAAACCTATGAAGGGGGCCTCGGGCAGAATCCCATGTTCCAGCATCAAGGAGCCTAGATGGGCAACATGATGCTGGACTGCCTTGCAAGTCACCTGATTGGCTGAATCCTGACAACGCAGAGCAAGCCGCTGTCCGAGCAATGTTGTTTGATACTCCGGATGTTTATCAGTGATCAAACCTTCCAATGGCAAGCCTGTTGCCAATAAACGACCGATCGATTGTTCGATTCGAGACGCTACCGCAGGATGGGATGCAGCCCCCAAATGCTGTGTCAAATAGACTCGATTTCCAATGGCTAGCGCCCAAGCCGACTTGAGATCGGCACCTAGAGCGAGACGCACTCGATCGCATTCTCGATTGGATGGATTCGATAAACGGCAAGGCGTATTGCCACGTCCGAGTCGTACAGGGATCAAGCCAACAGGTGTATCGCAAATGACGGGGTCGTCCAGGGGTTCGGAGATTTCGCGGTCATGCATCAAGACCGCTTGAACTCTCCCCCCAAATCGCTCGATCGCTTGGCGGTCATCGATGAGCATCGGTTCATTCGAGTCGTTCGCTGAGGTGACTAAGCAAGGCCGACCAAAAGCACTTGCTAGCAGTTGCTGTACGGGACTGTTGGGTAACATCACTCCAAGCGAATTTCGCAGCGAACTGACCCAATCCCCAGGGTAGTCTTCCGGTTCGATGGTTGATTTCGCTTTCCGTCGATTCCCGATCACAATCGGTCGATCGGAACCTTGCAGGGCCTCAATGCCTGAGAGGCTTAGTTCGACCAATTCCTTCGCACGATCCAACGAGTCGACCAGCACTGCAAACGGCTTCGCCTCCCGATACTTTATTTGCCGGATTCGCCTGACCGCTCGCTCGCTGGCCGCATCGCAAAAGAACTGATAGCCACCGACTCCCTTAACGACGACGATCCCGTCGGTTCGCAGGATACGTACGAATGCGTCCAGCATAGTCTGGACCGATTTAGAGTTGCTGCAAATCAGCGGGGCATTTGGCGACTCGGTCCAAACCCATTGCGGTCCACAGCTAAAACAACCGAGCGTCTGAGCATGACAGCGGCGATTGCGCGTGTCGTCGTACTCGGATTGGCAGTCCTGGCACAAAAGGTAATGCTCGAGGGTTGTTCGTTGGCGATCGAAAGGAGCACTTCGCTGAATCGAAAACCTTGGGCCGCACTGCGTGCAACTGATCATAGGATAAAGATAGCGACGGTTTTCCGGATCGAACAGTTCGCTTAGGCAGGCTTGGCAAGGCGGCAAATCGGGAAGAGCATCGCAGGCCCAAACTATCGGGCCTCCACTAGACTGAATCTTGAATCCATCCGACTTTGTACCTTGGTAATCGATCGCCGGCAGTTGAATGATGCGCTGCTCATCGATGCAAGCATGCTCAGGCAACTGAGCATGCAGTTCCCGGATGAAACGTTCAAGCTCACACTCCGGGCCTTGGACCTCGACAACGACACCTTGACCCTCATTCCAAACCGAGCCGCTTAGATCAAGTGCTTTGGCGAGTCTGTGAACCAACGGCCTGAAACCGACACCTTGTAATCGGCCTGCTAGTTCGATCCTCCAGCGGTGATCTCCCATAATGGCCTGGGCCCTAATATTTTAAATTTGGGCCCAGGAAGCGGTGGATGCTCAAGAAATCAATATCGAGCATCGAGTGTCCGTCGAGGGCAAGTTCGCTTGCGATCTGACCCAGTACGGATGTGAATTTGAAGCCGTGTCCAGAGAGACCTGCGACCACCACCACGTTGGAAGCGGCGGGCAAACGATCGACGACGAAATGCTCGTCGGGAGTCATGGTGTAATAGCAACCGGCCCAACGACTTAAATTGAGTTCCACATCGGGAAGATACTTGCCGAGAAAGTCTTCGACCAATGCGCGGTCGCCGTCATCTGGGGCATGCTGTCCATCGATGTTCCCGGCAATCCGTTCGCCACCCGAGTGCCGAGCCACCTTCAATCCCCGCCCACTGTGATCGGGAAAACCATAGAAGTAGCCATTGGGTGTATCATAGAAAAAGCAGGGAAAGCCTCGGTCTTGGGCATAACTGTCGGTGCGGCATGGATACCAATACAGATGCTTGCCGACGACCTTCATGGGGATCGAGTAGCTCGCTAGAGTTTGGGAGGCCCATGGGCCGGCGCAGAGGATGAGTTTGTTCGCCCAAAGCGTTTCTCGCTCGGTTTGGACACGGACTCCCGCCGTGTCGGAGTTCCAGCGGATCATCCTTTCGCAAGTCCGAATTTCAGCGCCAAGCCTTCGAGCTTGTTCGAGGTGTGTCGCAGCACAGTCCTCGACAAGTAGGTAACCCGCATCGCGTTCGAAGACCGCTTGCCAATGGCTCTGGCCACAGAGACTAGGGTATCGCGAGGAAGCCTCCCCCATCCCCATGATCTCGATGGGGAGGGAATGTTCGCGTGCGCTGCGCTTGACACCCTCAAGTACCACTCCATCGGCTGGACCGATTTCGAGCAAGCCGGTAGGAAGGTAAAGTTGCTTGCCCGTCTGAGTTTCCAGTTCACGCCACAGTTCATACGCGCGTATCAAGAGTGGAACGTAGCTTGGGTGTTCAAAGTAGGACTTTCGGATAATCCGGGAATCGCCGTGGGAGCTACCCCGCCGATGGGGTGGATCGAACTGATCGATGCCTATCACGCGGCAACCTCTTGAGGCAAGAGCGTAGCAAGCTGCCGAGCCGACACCCCCTAGGCCGACGACCAGGACATCACTGGTTGAGGATGTAGAACGGGTCTTGGACATAGAACGGATTTCCAAAGCATCTCTATGTTTCGCTAAAAGCAATCGAATGCATTTAGCGAACTACGAGTAAATCGCGACCGGTTCCCCTAGGATGTCGAGTTTGGGCCGAACTCCCAGTCCCGGTTCGGTACTAGCAGCCAGTCTACCATGGCTGCGCTGCGGAGCGCCATCGGCGATGCTGACGGTGACATAGCTGTTAAAATCGGTGCTGGTAAAGAGCATTTCCGTGGGGGTGCTGTGAGCAAGATGGGCGATCGCGGCCGTGACGATATCGCCCCCCCAGGTATCCTCGAGCGTCATGCCGATCCCCATGGAGATGCACAGATCGCGAGCTTGGCGGATTTTGCTCAAGCCCCCGAACTTACTAATCTTCAGATTCACAACATCCATGGCCAGATCGCGTCGGCCTCTCAGGAGCATCTCGAGGCCATCGATATTTTCGTCTAAGACAAATGGATGATCGGTTTGCCTGCGAACTGCGAGGCATTCCTCGTACGTTGCACAGGGTTGCTCGATGTATACATCGATATTCTTGACCGCTCTGCAAACGCGGACCGCTTCGTGCTGCGTCCAACCGGTGTTCGCATCAGCGACCAATCGATCGCTGGGATCCAAGGCAGCCCGGACCGCACAGATGCGTTCGATATCGATGTCTGGATCGCCGCCGACTTTCAATTGAAATCGCCGGTAGCCCTGGGCGCGATAGCCAGCCACATTCTTTGCCATCTGTTCGGGAGCTTCCTGTGAGATTGCCCGATAGAGGTGGAAGTCCTGACCATAACGCCCGCCTAAGAGTGTGCATACGGGGAGTCTTGAGTGCTGGCCGAGCAGGTCCCAGCAAGCCACATCGATGGGAGATTTCACATAAGGGTGACCTTTGAGGGATGCGTCCATCAGACGGTTGAGCTGGTCGATCTGTAGTGGGTTCTGACCGATCAACTGCGGTGCTAATTCTGCCAAACCCGCTCGAACACCAGTTGCGTAGGAAGGAAGATACGCTGGCCCTAACGGACAAGACTCACCCCAGCCGATCAACCCCGAATCGGTGACCAATGCGACAACGGTCGAATCAAATACCGTGACCGACTTGCCCCCGCTCCATTTGTAGGTTACCTCATGGAGTGGTAAGTCGACTTGGTAGACGCGGATCTCGGAGATTTTCATGAGCTCTATTTCATTCACAAAGAGTCGTAGGCGAGTGGGCTAAGTGTACAGGATAAGCTCCAGTCACGCGGCCCCCTCTCCTGACACTGCTGCATAAAATCCAAGAGAGCCTTTT
>JBJTAQ010000110.1:0-8199 GCA_046090945.1 Pirellula sp. | reverse complement strand
GAAAAGCCCGCCTCACACCGGGCGGCTTGGGGATACAACTGGCGCAGGATCCCAAGCCGCCCGGTGTGAGGCGGGCTTTTCAATAACAACTGCTTGCCTGTCTTGCACGTCAGCGCCCGGACAAACCAATCGAAATGGCGTTTCCATGCACTCAAGTCTTCGGCAGTGAATTGGCTAGAGTCCAGCGTGTCGGTATAAGGTACTGGATGGTTCGGGAACATCAAACGCAGGTAAGGAGTCGGTGCCCCTAGGTTCATCAACGCAAACTCATCCTCCTGAGGCAGTGCCCAACCTGCCTTCATGTTGTCCATCGGACGACGATCAGGAAGGAGCCAGTTGCCGTAGTGGCTGATGAGTCCCTCAGTCAGTAAAAAATGCCACGGAGCAAAGCACTGGTAGGTCGTCGGAGAGGCAAACCTTGGATCGAGCCCTAGATACTCATGCAAAAGCGTCGTGCCACTTCGCCAATGCCCCAAAATAAATACCGGTGAATGCTCGATCGTGGTCCTCGCAATCGCCCTTGACCAAACCAAGTGCTGGGCGATTGCTAGCATTCCGGAGACAGGGCAAAAGGCCGAGACGCCCAGTGCGTGATGCAATCGAGTCAAGGAAAACCGGAGTTTGTTTTTGAATAGGAGCGGAAACCAGACCTGGGGTGGCATTCCATGCCATATCCGTGGCATGAAGATCGAGTATTTGAGGGGTTTGCTCGGTTCGGCTTTGACCATGCTGGAAATTGTAGCGGACATCGCCGCTTCGGGCGGAGAGGGCTTGGTTGGAATCAGTCTGGACTTTGAAGAGGCTCGAAGGTTAGTTTTCCAGCGGTTTCAAAGCAAGCACGAAATGGAAGTCGGAACCCATGGAAAAATTTGTTGCGCTGTTCCTTCGCTACCGGAGCCTGATGGTGCCTGCAGGTATCTTGGCCTGCATTGCCGTGGTCTTGGTCCCACTTCCCCCAGCCTTGGTGGATTTACTCCTAGTAGCCAACATCGCCATCTCGGTCATGGTTCTGCTGACGACTCTATCGGTCAGCGCCCCGCTGGAGTTCAGCGTTTTCCCCTCGATCCTCCTGGCAACGACGCTCGGTCGATTGGCCCTCAATATCGCCACGACTCGACTGATCCTGACCCAAGACTCCAGCGCCTCGACGGCCGTTGCAGGTCGGGTCGTCGAAGCCTTCGGCGCATTTGTTGCCGGGGATAAAATCGAAGTGGGAATCCTGCTGTTTCTGATCATTTTCCTGATCAACTTTGTCGTCATCACCAAGGGAGCCACGCGCATCGGCGAGGTTGCCGCGCGATTTGCACTCGATGCGATGCCCGGTCGACAACTAGCGATCGACGCGGATCTTGCCGCCGGTGCGATCGACAACGCCCAAGCTCAAATGCGACGTGCGGAGGTCACCCAACAAGCCGACTTCTACGGGGCGATGGATGGTGCCAGCAAGTTCGTTCGAGGAGATGCTCTTGCAGGTCTTGTGATCACCGCATTGAACCTCATCGGGGGGATCTACATGGGAGTCCTCTACTATGGACTCTCGATCCCACAGGCCGCATCGACCTACAGTAAACTCACCATCGGCGATGGACTCGCTACCCAACTCCCCGCCTTGCTCGTCTCGATCGCAGCAGCGATGCTCACCACGCGCTCAACTCAGCGTTCGGATCTTTCAAAGGATCTGCTCAGCCAGGTCTTTTCAAGGCCAGCACCCTTGATCATCTCAGGTATTTTCCTGGGCTTATTGCTCTTGACCTCGATGCCACCGATACCCATCCTAACCCTGGGCGGTGGCATGGTCGGTCTTGCGATCCTCCTGCAAAAACAAAAGCAGCAAGAGTCACAGAGCAACCTGCGTCGTCAGGAACAGGAGCAACTGTCGCGGTCCAAACAACCGGACAAGAAAATCGAAGACTACCTGCAAGAGGACCCCTTACGACTCGAGCTAGGTGCCAAGCTGGTACCTTTGGTCGATCCAAAAACCGGTAGCGACATCATGAAGCGCATCGCAGGGGTGAGGACCGAACTTGCTGCGGAATTAGGGATCCTCATGCCGATGGTTCGCATCAAGGATCGTTTGGCACTAGGAGCGTATCAGTACGAGTTCTCGCTCTACGGCAACAGCGTCGCTTCGGGGAGTTTGGTCCCCGAACGCCTCTTGGCAGTCCCCTCGCGTCGCATGAGAGTCTCGGCGACGGCAACCATCCCAGGAGACCCGGCGATCGATCCAGCAACCGGCAAAAAAGCGCTATGGATCGAACCGACCGACCGAGTTGCGGCCGAAAGCCAAGGCTATCGCGTCTGGGACTGCGGTCAGGTCATCGCCAACCACTTGCTTTCAGTCTCGACCAAACATGCCTCGGAACTGCTTTCCCGGGAAATATCCAAGCAGTTGATCGATCAGTTGCGTAAGACCAACCCAGCGACGGTCGACGATCTGATCCCCGCTGCGATGAAACTCTCGGAGGTCCAGCAGATCCTTCGCAATTTACTCGACGAAGGGGTTCCTATCCGACCTTTGAATCTGATCCTTGAAACCATCGGCGATCACGTCTCGCATAGCAAAGACCCTGACTACCTGACCGAGAAGGTTCGCCAGCGGTTGTCTCGAAGCATGTGCCAACGACTCCAGGACTCGCGCTCACGCATCTTGGCCATTACCCTGGATCCAGGTCTCGAAGACCTCTTGGGCACCTCCCCAATCTGCCCCCCGAATATCCTCGCACCACTGGTCGAGCAACTCAAGGCCTATGCAAGTGCCTTAGAAGACCAATCGCGGAGCGTTGTTCTCTTGGTCAATCCCCAAATCCGTCGACAGGTCTACAGCACCCTGCGAGGTGCGATTGCCCAGTTGCATGTGCTTTCTACAAGCGAAATAACCAGCGACACTCACATCGAGTCTGTCGGAATGGTCGAACTGAGCGAACTGCTGGTGAGCTGACTTCATTCAACTCGTCGGCAAAAAATCCTCGACGAACCCGCGAATGATCTCGACAAGGCTCGGGGGGCTCGGAAGGCCCAGGCTCAAGGCTCGAGAGCCGTCGACCGCAACCGGCCATTGATCGACGATTCCTTGGATGCGCTGATCAGGGGCTAGCAAGATTCTCCCGAGTCCTTTGGGCAATCTCACCGCAGCTTCTCCCGTGGTGGCTTGCACTAATGCAGCTTGGGCCATCGCAGGTGTGACGCTCATGGCCGGTAAACCGATCGCGCGATCACGCCCAATCTTTGCGGCAGGCAAATCATGAATCGCGATCAACGATTCAATCACCGTGCGATATCCTGTCATCGGATGCCGCTGATCCATATGGACCGGTAGTGGGCAATCGACCCCGCAAAGGGGCTCGCGAAACATGCCGCTTGCCCAACTCGATGCGGCCATGTTCGGCTTGCCAGGTCGGATAATCACCGTTGGCAACCGCGCCGAACGTCCATCGACAAACCCCTTTCTCGCATAATCGCTCACCAAGAGCTCGACCATGGCTTTGGTCATTCCATAGGTTGTCTGGGGTGTCAGTTTGGTCCAATCATCGCATGGATCTTGCAAGGCAGGTCCGCCAAAACAAGCGATACTGCTGGCAAAGACCAATCGGCAGCAAGGGCCCACCCGGCGTGCCGATTCAAGCAGCCGCAAGCCGCCTTGCAAATTCACCTTCAACGCATCATCGAATCGTTCTTCGCATTCCCCGCTGACCATCGACGCGAGGTGAAAGATCGACACCTGCGATCCCGACCCGATCGCTGCGTCGAGAACCTCTTGGGATTCAATGCTGCCTACGACCTTTTCGATGTCGATCGAAGGGGTCGATGCGGGCAATGGCTTCGAGAAAAAACCATCCAAGAGAACGATTTTCTCGATGGCTCTAGGCTGGGAATCCGGACCCGACAACCGGCCGACTCGGATCAGCCACTCACACAGCTGGTGACCAAGAAACCCACCACCTCCAGTGATAACGACACGCATGAGTACTCCGCTATTTGCTCAGATTTTTGGACCAATGCGAGAGAAAATACAAACCGCGTATCAACGCGATCGTGAGCTTTCCGGCCACCAGGTGTCAATCGCCAGACCGAGGTCTTCGACCAACTGGCGATTGAAGGCGGCAAGATTGTGCTCTTCGGTGGGATCTGCCTCTAAATCGTAAAGTTCCAACCCACTTTCTTTCTCGATCGCTGGGTTCGGTACGATCAGCTTCCATTTGCCTTGAATCGCCCATCGCCATCGAAGATTCTCCTTCGGGACATCGAGGTTGTTGGCATTGTGGGTGAAGCATTCTCCAAAGATGATTTTTCTAGACGCCGTGATCTGCCGATCCAACAGATCGATCCCCGGCAGACCGTCGGGCTGTTCGATTCGAGCCGCCTTGAGAACCGTCGGCATCAGATCGATGCTATGGGCAAAGTCTTTGGATTCCCCAGGGGTGACTTTGCCGGGCCAACGGACCATGATCGGTGTGCGAACCCCTCCATCGTAAGGCGACTGCTTGGACTTGGGCGCATACCTCGGACTCTGTGGATCTTGGATCCAACCGTTGTCGGTCACGTACAGGACGATCGTATTGTTCGAGGTGTCCTTGGACTCCAAGATCTGCATCAACTGTCCGACCGTATCATCGAACCACTCGACGTTGGCCCAGTATTTAGCGACTGTTTCGCTCGGTGCAATCGGACGAGTTCGTTCGAGGTACTTCGCCGGTGCATTGTGGGGATCATGAGGTAGCATCGGTGCATACCAGATCATCCAAGGTTTCCTCTGTTGGTGGGCTTGGTCGATAAACTCCTCGATCGGCTGCATTGTTTTGCGGCCGATTTGCAAACCATCGTCTCCGTGACGAGAGCCCTGGGTCATCCCGTGAGTAAAGCCGCCGTGGGAATAATGCCCCTGCCAGAACTTGCCAGTCTGGAGCGTTAAATACCCGTTGTCCTTGAGGACCCGTGGCAAGGTTGCGACGGCTTGCATGTGCTGGTTCATGCGATCGCGACCGGTTTTGAATGCCTCGGATTCGTGAAAGTTCTTCCCTGCAAGTCCTGGAATATTCGGCGGATCGTTGCTGGTGATCTTGTGCTGGTGAGGAAAGCGACCTGTGAGAATCGTCGCTAGACTTGGGCAACACAGGCTCGATGGAACATAACCTCGACGAAAGACGAGACTCTCGGCAGCCAAGCGATCCAAATGAGGTGTTTTTAGATGAGGATGCCCCATGAAACCATAGTCGGTCCAAGCCTGATCGTCCGAGACGATCAGGACGATGTTTGGCATCGAAGCGGATTGCGAACAAGCAACTTGGGCGTGCCACAGAGAAAGGATCAGAGCCGCAAACCCAGCGATCCACCGACGATATCGAGGGGCATTTCGCGGGGAATCGAGGCTTTGCATCATCTTATATTTGCTTTCTCGTGCAGCAGTTTTTGAATTTTTTGCCCGACCCGCAGGGGCATGGATCGTTGCGACCGGCTTTCTCTCCGCGATTGCGAATAGTCTTGGGCTCAGTTGCCGCCGTGCCTGCTTGGTCGGCTGCCTTCAAGTCTTCGATTTTCTCTTCGGACATGAATTTCGATTCGTCGAAGGCGTCGTGACGCGCGCTGGTTTCAACGAACGAGCTCTCGACCATCCCTTCTTCGACAGCTTCCATGCGGAAGATCACATCGGTGATCTGCTCACCGATCGAGAGCCACATTTGATCAAACAGCCGCATCCCCTCTCGCTTGAACTCCACCTTGGGATCCATTTGACCCATGCTGCGGAAACCGACGCTCGATCGAACGTGGTCCATGGCTAGCAGGTGATCTTTCCAACTTGAATCGAGCGTCTGCAGCAGGACGGTTCGTTCCATGCGCCGAATCTCTGGATGGTAGCGATCATCGAACGCTTGACTGAGCTTGACATAGCAATCCTCTCGATTGCAACCGACCAGATCCTCAGCAGTGCCTTTCCACGAGAGTTCGTTTTGCATCCACACAGCGAGTGTTTCGGCGGAGTTTTGACCGGTGGCGAACTCGGACATTTTCTTCGAGGTGTTCTTCCCGAAGACACCATCGAGTTTCGAGAGTGCCATGTCCCAAATGTCCTTGGATCTTTGAGCATGTGCACGGCTGATTTCCAGGAGAGCATCAAAGGGTTTTTCCGAGTTCGCTCGAAGCTTGTCCAAAACATTCGGGTCTTGGAATCGGACTGCAGCCCACTGCGAGAGAGCTTCTCCGTCGATCGTGTAGGAATTCGGGCCGGTTTGGGTGCGGAATCGATGGAATCCCACCAGAACAGGGAACTGGATCTCGCGTTCGAAGTAAGCTTTTTCGGCCGCATCGAGCATGATTTTTTTGACGGTTTCCGGTTCGGCACCCTTGAGTTCTATAGGATTCACATCGATGCCGAATTTGTTCTTCATCCAGGCCGCGAGCATTTTGTTGCCATACTCGGGATCGAGGAAAACCTCGCCTTCGTCCAACTCGATCTTTTCGATGTACGTATTGGCCTTGCCGATGAACTCTTCATCCATCCGATCGCGATCGATTTTCTTGAGCATGCCGACGGTGTAATTGGTATTGAATCGATT
The DNA here is from genome assembly GCA_046090945.1 of Pirellula sp. Taxonomy (GTDB): domain Bacteria; phylum Planctomycetota; class Planctomycetia; order Pirellulales; family Pirellulaceae; genus JBKCUI01. The sequence continues at coordinate 1,648 of JBJTAQ010000110.1, read as the reverse complement.
GTTGACCCACTTGGCCATCGCATCCCAATTCCAATCGGATTGCTCTTCTTCGCTCGGTAGGTTTTCATCGATCGCATCGTGGATTTGAGTTTCGGCTGCCCGTTCCGCTTGATCCTTGGCATACAGGATGGCCGTCTGTGGTTCGATGCCGCGAAAGTCTTTGGCTTCGAGTTGGACTCCGAGTCGAGGTCCTGCCCATCGTGCATAGGACTCTGGTCCGAACATCGGATCGCAGAACTGATCGACGTTCGATTCGATCTGCTCTCGCAGTTGGTGCATCACCAGTTCGCGGCAGCTTTTTCCTTCGAGAACCTGTTGGCGATAGGTGTAAACGCGTTTGCGCTGGTGGTCCATGACCTCGTCGTATTCGAGAAGATTCTTGCGGGCCTCGAAGTGCCTCTCTTCGACTTTCTTTTGAGCTCCCGAAATACGCTTCGAGACATAAGGGCTTTCGATCGCCTCACCGTCGCCCATGCCCATGCGTTGCATCATGGCCCGGACCCAGTCTCCTGCGAATATTCGCATCAAGTCATCTTCGAGGGACAAGAAAAATCGGCTCGAACCCGGGTCCCCTTGGCGGCCGCAACGACCTCGAAGCTGCAGGTCGATCCGACGCGATTCGTGACGCTCGGTACCGATCACATACAAGCCGCCGAGCCCTCGGACGTATTCCCCCTCCTGCTCCATCTTCTCGGTTTCTTTGATCTGTTGGACCAGCCCCTCCCATTCCTCTTTGGGGACATCCAAACGCGTCTGGTACTTGTTCTGAAGTTGGGCCCAAGCCATCGTTTCGGGATTGCCACCGAGGATGATGTCGGTACCACGACCGGCCATGTTGGTGGCGATGGTCACGGCGCTCACCCGCCCTGCTTGGGCGATGATCTCGGCTTCTCGCTTGTGGGCCTTGGCATTGAGCACCTGGTGCTTGACCCCTCGCTGTTCCAGGAGCGCCGCGAGTTTCTCGCTCTTTTCAATCGAGACGGTACCGATCAAAATCGGTCGACCGGCTCGTTCGATGCGATCGATATCGGACTTGGCAATCTCGATGACCTCTTTGGAATCGGCTTTTTTCAGCGACAAGCTATCATCGGTCTCGCGCGTGATGTTGCCCACGACCGAACCTTTTTTGCGGTCTTTGAACTCGATCGTATCGTGTTTGTTAACCCGGTCGATCTCATCGGCAACGGCTTCGTATTTCTCTTTCTCAGACAGATAGATCGCATCGGGAAACTCGATCCGCTGCAGACGCCGATTCGATGGGATTTCGACCACCCCAAGCTTGTAGATTTTGCTGAACTCCTGCGCTTCGGTCATCGCCGTACCGGTCATCCCCGAGAGCTTCTTGTAGAGTTTAAAGAAGTTCTGCAGGGTGATCGTCGCGAGCGTCTGCGTCTCTTCCTTGATCTTCACCCCCTCTTTGGCCTCGACGGCTTGATGCAGACCGTCGGACCACTGGCGACCCTCCATCAGGCGTCCGGTGAACTCATCGACGATGATGATCTCCCCTTCGCGATTGACGTAATTGACGTCTCGGCGATACAGCTGGTGGGCTTTGAGTGCGTTATCGATCAGGTGGGGCCACTCCATGTTCCCGACGGTGTAGAAGCTTTCGACGCCGGCCAACCGTTCGGCTTCGCGGACCCCGGCA
>JBJTAQ010000109.1:0-1449 GCA_046090945.1 Pirellula sp. | reverse complement strand
CATCACAAGAGAACCAGCCTTTAGTCCATATCCACTAAGCTAAACACCAACGCACAATCCGCAACTCACGCTGGGCCAAAACATAAAGAACCCAGTCCTCTCCAAAGCCACTGATTCACCTTTGCTGGTGATTTAATTTGTTTCCAAACATGCCTAGTGATACTTGTTGGCTGTGTGTATGACTTCCATCTCTCTGACGCGATCGAGGTATCTACGACCTGGCGCTATTTGTCTAGGCGATTCTGGTTTGTTTCGCAATATCGCATCGAAAAACCATTTACCCCCCAAGATGTTTGATGATCCAGAGTCGCTGATTCCCCTGCATGCTGCTCATTGCTTTTATCTGGAAGTAGCCAAGTACTTGGGGTTGCAAGAGTTCATGGGACGGATGAGCACTATTGTTGCCACGCAGGTGTTCGATGGCCAAAGTTATTTGGCAACCATGCAAAGGCCTGCTAGCCTTGAGAGTTTACTGATCGCCTCGAATCCCCTTGGTATCGAATCGAACCAAGTCTCTGTGGAACTTAAGGTTGGCGGCAACGATCCTGGAGTTTTGGAAATAAAGAATGTACGTCACTCTGATGGAGTTTGGATCCAGGATTTACTCGGGGTTCATTTTCTTAAGTGGAGGGTTCAGTATTTCGAGCCGAGTTTTTTTCCTCGTGCGATAAGAATTCGATCTGGCAAGAGATTGGATCGCCAGCTGTTGCTGAGTCAGTTTGGTTTCGATCAGGTCAAATACGGATCTTCTTGTGTTGGAATTGAAATCCCGGCACATGCCCTTTCACAAGTGATCATGCCACCAAAGGTGGTTGGAATGGATGGTAGCGACTCGATTGGCAGGGCGCCCCCGACGAAGATGCCAGACGGTTTTCTTTGTTCCTTAGTCGAAACCTTAAAGGCATATCAGGATGATCGATGGCTGACAGTCAGGGAGTTTGCTGACTTGGTTGGTGTCTCTCATCGAACTATCCAAAGACGGTTTTCTAGGTTCCTCGAAGGGCGTAGCTTCCGAGACATTGTACTCGATGTCAAGGTTCACTCGGCAATGAAGTTGCTTGCGGATTCAAGACGAGCCATCACTGAAATTGCCACGCAACTTGGTTTTAGCACTCCGTCTAACTTTTCCCGTAGCTTTAAAAATATAACGGGACTAACCCCAACCGATTATCGGCGGACGGCGATTTACCCTTCGGAAACTTGCGGAGATCGGATCTAGTGGACTCGATGTCCAGGCTTGGCACCCGAATCAACTCCAAGCAAGAACACCTCTGTACCCCCGGCTCCAGCAGCCGTGACCATCCCCTCGCTCAACCCGAATTTCATCTGCCGCGGCTGGAGATTTGCAACAATGACCACCAGTCGCCCTTCGAGCTGCTCAAGCGTATAGGCAGCCTTGATCCCCGCAAATACCGTCCTGGTCACATCCCCACCAAGACTGACCGTCAA
>JBJTAQ010000108.1:0-2293 GCA_046090945.1 Pirellula sp. | reverse complement strand
AAGCTCTCCAACTCCCGCAGGTAGCGGTAATTCGTTTTACCTTTCGCCAGACCGATGCAACTTGCCGAGTCGAGTTCGACCAGCAAATAACTGAACAAATAGACGATCGTGTGGGCGCCCGGTAAGTTTCCGCACCATTCCAAGCCTGTGCTGGACCGACTCGATGCATGGCTTCGTCAGGGAGGTAAAACTTTGGTTTATATCGGGCGGGATTATTCTCCCCATGCGGATTATTGGGATCGGATTGCAAGCAATCCTGCCAACAGCATCAGTGCCTCCCAACGATCGAGGTTCATGGTTCAGGCTTCCAAAGCGAGCAATGCACTGGACGAGGTTCGCGACGAACAACGCCAGTTGCTCATCACCCCCTGGTTCTACTGGAGAATGGTCCCCGGACCTTTTCACAAAGTCAGTCGATTTCAAGGGGACTGGTCCTCAGACAGCAACCTGGCAAATTGCGAGATCTATGTTCGCTCGACTTTAAACCCGTTCGATTCGAACCAACTCGATGCGCTTCAGAAGGAGTTGGATTGGAACCCCCCCGCGCCGGTTGCTGTAGGCGGGGTTCCTGTGGGTGGGACACCGCCTGCTGGAGTTGTGCCTCCGGCTACAACCCCTCCACCTGCTCGCAAGGGTTTTCGTTTCATCCCCAGGGTTTTCAAGGGCCAGGCAGCTTACACCAAGATTTGGAATACGGACGACGAAGAGCTTTTGGCCATTGCAAAAAGCGCAGGTGCATCGGATCGCGATAGCGCAAGAGTGCTATTGGCAAGTAGCGACGGATCACCAATCATCACTGAGGTCGTTTATAAGAACGGAACAAGTCGGGTTCTGATCTTGTCGAACAGTTCAATGGTTTCGAACTTGGGTTTACTCCACAAATCGAATAGAGTGTTGGTAGATCGGATTATAGACAAGTTTCCGAGCGGGAACGTTGGGTTCATGTCAATGGATGATGACCCGCCTCTGCGCAAGGGGCTTGCGCACGAGGAGCATAAAGGATTCGAGATGCTTACCGTCTGGCCGTTCAGCTTTATGACGATTCATGCAGCCTTGATCGCAATGGTCGCTATGATTGCAGCGTTCCCAATCTTTGGTCGTCCAAAGATATTGCCCAAGCGGTCTCAGGCAGACTTTAGCGAACATGTCGAGTCGCTCGGTGAATTGCTTAGGGCCACCGGAGGCCGCGAGTATGCCAAGGATGCGATCGCCAAATACTTTCGTGTGGTTCGTCGCGACACGACGACGTTTTGGGCACGACAAGATTCGATCGACCCGAATCATCCGATCGTACCAGGTGACGGGGACCGGCAATAGCCGAAGCAGATTCGGTTCAGCAACCCTCTGTTCCTATACGGCCAACGCTTGTCGCCGCTACTGGCCCTGCAAGTGCCTTCGAAAGAAGTCATCGCGACGGCGTTTGCAGTATTTCGAAGATCCGATGCCATGCCCTCCGCCGGGTATGTAAAGGAGTTCGAAGTCTTTGTCGGCTCGGACCAATGCATCGACAACTTGCAGGGTGGATGCAGGATCGACGTTGCTGTCGAGTTCCCCAACCACTAGTTGAAGCTTTCCCTTGAGCCGATGGGCATTGACGACGTTCGAGTTGGTTTCATAATGCGGTCCGACAGGCCATCCCATGTACAATTCGTTCCACCAGACCTTATCCATACGATTGTCATGGCAACCGCAATCGGATACGGCTACATCGTAAAAATCGCCAAAAAACAACAAAGCTGCTAGAGCATTTTGCCCTCCAGCAGATCCGCCATAGATGCCCACTCGCTCGATATCCAGCTCAGGAAACTGCTTTGCGGCCGCCTGCATCCAGAGAATCCTATCCGGAAATCCCCCATCGCTAAGATTCCGATAGCTCACATCGTGAAACGCTTTGCTGCGATTCGATGTACCCATCCCATCGATCTTCACAACGATGAATCCTTGGTCTGCCAAATCATGGTATTCGCTCAGAGCTGAATAGGATTTTGGTACAAAGGAATCCTGAGGACCGGCATAAATATTTTCGATCACCGGGTATTTCCTACCGGGTTCCATCGTTTTGGGTCGAACGATGATGCCATAGATGTCCGTTTGGCCGTCGCGTCCCTTGGCGACAAAGCGGATTGGTCGATTCGAATCGGTCCAGAGTCCATCCGAGGGACTGCGTTCGAGCTCGAGAATGAGTTCGCCCGTTTGTGCCGACCGCAGTTCATGAACTGGGGGCATATCCACACGTGAATAAGTGTCGATTAGCCATTTACCATCCGGAGAGAATTCAACCGAATGGTCTCCA
>JBJTAQ010000107.1:0-16782 GCA_046090945.1 Pirellula sp. | reverse complement strand
CTGGGAAACCGACCTGGGGAATCCCGTCGCCTCGTTGAGCCCCAGCGCACAAGGCATCGTGGCTGTGACCAGTCAAGCGGCGACCTTTAACTTGGCTGACGATGCATTTGTCAAAGACAACCTCGGGCTCAAGCCGACGATGTCGATTGAAAACATGGGTCGCAACCAACGCTCGATGACGTTTGCTAACCCAATACCCCTTGCCGATGGGCGTAGTTTGCTCCTGAATTCGGCCCAAGGTAGCCAAATGTTGCTAGTCGATCCGGCTCGTAAGACCAATACGACCTCGAAGCTCGTCGTTCTTGATCTTGCCGGGTCCTACCCGATCTCTGAAGCGATCACGGTCGGTAACTCGATCTTGGTACCGCTCGAGAATGCTCAGCTTGTTTTGCTCGATCCGGAAAATGGAAAACAGATCGGCACAGCATTCCAGCCAACGATCTCGGCTGGTGAACGACCGGTTTGGATGAACCCGGTGATCTTGAGTGACAAGCAGTCGGTGGTGATCGCCGACCAACGCAGGAACTTGTACAAGCTATCGACGGGCAAACAGCTACGGTTGCTCAACGCGCAGCCCCTGGAACGAGGGATCAAAGGCCGGATCGATGTCATCGATGATGTCGCTGTCGGGCTTTCACCTGGCCCCTCAGGAGACTTCCTAGACTTCTACGAATGTGGCGAATTCAAAAAAATCGGCTCGCTGAACTTCGAAGGCAGATTCGCTTGGGGGCCTTACGCAGCCTCCAACGGTTCGCAAGCGATCGGACTTGCGCTGAGCGATATCGAAGGACTAGTTGCATTTAACAGTGAAGGCAAATTGCTTTGGAGTCAGCCGATGCCTCAAACCGTTCTGGTCGGAAAACCGATCTTCGACGACTCGGATATTCTTCTTGCAAGCACCACTGGAGAACTGCTCCGAGTCTCTGCGGCCGATGGCAAGTTGGTAGCCAAGACCACTGCGGGCGAACCGATCAGCGGAACGCCAGTCGTTACCCCCAAAGGGTTGATGGTTCCAGGCGACGAGGGGACGGTGTTACGCGTATCGCTTCCACTGGAAAATACGCTGGGAGCAAACCCATGAGTTGGCAATCCGAGGCGATAAAAAGAACCTCGATCACACACACAAAAGTCGATCGATCGGTTCGGATCTTCGCAGCCCTCCTAGCGGGCTGGTTTTGCATGCTATCGATTTCCGGGCTGGCTCTAGCGCAGAACGATCTGGACAAGGCCCTCGAGGAGGTCGAAGTCCTCGGGTCGCTGATGGACGAAGAGCCCTTTGACATTATCACGCTCAAGCCGGAGGCGACTGGTCGCAGCGTCAAAGTTGCTCCGATCGAGTTTGCCGATCGACGCATCCCGACCAACGTCAAAGAGACCGATAAGCTCCAAGTGACGATTCTTTTGTTTCCAACACGGCGATACGAAGTCTTGTGGAAAGATGTCGGCAAGATTTGGCTCTACGAGCAAATGATATTGGCTCGTGCGAAGAAATTAGTGGATGAGAAGAACTTTGGCGAAGCTTTCGAGCACCTGAACTTTCTGTTCGTCAATTACCCTCAAACCCCCGGTTTGCAGATTCTGCGTCAGGAATTTCTTTTCAAAAGCGCCGAGGACATGTCTCGCCAAAACAGGCTCGCGCACACCATGGCGGTTTTGGAAGAACTCCAGAAGACCTTTCCGAACTTTCAAAAAGAACGAGTTCGAGGTTTGATCACCGACGTCTCAGGCAAGCTGATCGACTCCTACTTTCAAAAGAAAGACCTCTCGTCGGCACGTAGAATGATCACTCGACTTGATAAGCAATATCAGGACGATCCTCTGCCGGTAGTTATGGAGTGGAAGGGCAAGTTTCTGGATCTGGCCAATGAGTACAAGACCAAGGCGATCGAACTTCGAGAGAAGAAGGATTACCTAGGTGCCCGCCGTGAAGCTACCAAGATGCTCGATATCGAGCCCCAGATCGAGGGTGGGAAAGAACTGCTGAGCGACTTGCTCAAAGAGTACCCCATCGTTCGCGTAGGTGTCTTCCAAACTGCCGACAAACCCGATACGGCTGCCATCGCCAACTGGCCAGCATTTCGAAGCGGTCAGCTGATCTCCAGGCCGTTGTTTGAGTTTCGCAGCACGGGTCCCGAGGGTGGTCAGTACCGCTTCTCGCTAGGTTCGTTTCAGCAAAGCGACGATCGACTCGAGTTGGAGATGACGATCCAGAATCCAGGGCAAGCAGGTGTTCCGAACAGTCTGGATCTCTCGCAATCGTTCCTAAGACGAGCGACGATCGGCAAACAGGAGTATGTCCCGGGTTGGGCGGCGATCTTCGATTCGGTATCGGTCGCCGGTCCCGAGAAGCTCAAGATGCGATTCCGCAGGCCCCACGTATTGCCCCAAGCGTTTTTGCAGTGGCCTATCGAGGCCATCGGTGAAGGCAACCTTCCGGTCGGTGTGCTCTACAAACCCAAGTCTAGAGACGGGAACACGCAACGTTTCGAGTGGGCCTCGAACACCAAGGCAGCGGACTTTCAGCCGATGGAGATCCACGAGATTCTTTACAGCGATCCCGCCCAGGCGATCAACGATCTGCTGAGGGGTGAAATCGAAGCCATCGACCGACTTTTTCCGGCAGATGCAAAGAGACTGCAAGCCTCCATTGTCTCCAAAACAATCAACGTGGAATCGTATGCACTGCCGACGGTGCACATGCTGGTGCCTCGAACCTCGAACCCTTATTTAGATGACCGTGAGTTCCGCCGCGCTCTGCTCTATGCGATCAATCGCGAAGGCATCCTCAAGGGGGAGATACTCGGGGGGGCTGACGCCGATCAATCGCGGGTCATCAGTGGACCGTTCCCTCGGGGAGCTACCGAGAACGACCCAATCGCTTACGCTTACAACACCAGTGTCGACAACCTCGCCTATGATCCTCGATTGGCGAAAGTTTTGATGCTCATCACCAACAGCAAGCTCAAGATGCAGTATGAGAAGCGGAAAGAGCCGGTACCACCGATTCCCAAGATGACGCTCGGGGTCCCGAACTACGAGGCCGCTCGGGTTGCAGGCCAAGCGATCGTCGAGCAATGGAAGCTGATCGGAGTGCAAGCGGATTTGGCAGTTCTGGACAAAGTTCCAGCGGCAGGGGAGATGCCGAACATCGATATTCTTTACTTGACCGCTTCGATTTGGGAACCAGCCACCGATGCGGAGCGATTGTTCGGCATCGGAGGGCCAGCCCAGTCTAACAATCAATTCATCGTCCAGGTCCTCGGCGGCTTGAGCGCTTCGAGAAACTGGCGTGAGGTACGTCAGAGCTGTCAGGATATGCATGCTCTGGTGGCCGCTCACCTGCCGGTCTTACCCTTGTGGCAAGTTGGCGAGTCGTTCGCTTATCGCAGCGAGATCAACGGCGTTACGAAAAAGCCGCTGGGGCTGTACCAAGATCTCCAGAAGTGGAGGGTTCGAGCACCATGATCCAATCCATGAGATGGAACCTTCTAGGAATATGCTTAGCATTCTTGGTGACCAACACCCTTGCCGGGCATGCTCAAGAAACCCCGCAAGCCAATAGCAGCGGCGCTGCGGTCGCTCCAGAGTCCAAACCGGCCGAGTCCCGCAAAAGCGAGCCTGTAGAAGTTTGGGAGTACTCGGCCTACAAAGCCCGTGTGTGGCTGAGCATTTCTCCAACGTTGGGGTTGAGCGAAGCGACCAAGCAATTGATCCAGCGCAAGATCGCTGAGTGCGCGGAAATCGAATTCGGAGCCACGTTGCAATGCGATGTGGTGGAAACCCCTGATGCACTGTTCGGCTCGGTTCTTTACCACCTGGATGATTTGACGATCGAGCAGCTTTTATCGCGCGAACTCGTGCTCATGCTAGCCAAGGGTGATCAGGCCAAGGATGCGTTTATGGCAATGCAACCCAAGCCGGTGGTTGACCCGGCCATCGAGGAGTTGCGAAAGAATAAGAAGTTAACCAAGCAGCAAGAGGAGGAGATCAAGGCCAAGCAGGACGCCGAAGCTCGCGCGGCAAGCCTCAACAGCGTTCGGACGCTCGATTCGGTCATCGAACGAATTCCGAAAATCTCGATGCTGCCACTTCAGTACAACGCGATGCAGCGCGATATTGTGCCGTATTTGAAAGACGAGAAATGGAGCAGAATGCAGTCGAAGCTCGATGCCTCCGAGCCGAGTTCCGATGCGATTTTCGAGAATCTCAAAACCGGTAAAAGCTTTGCTGCACTGGTTCCCAAGAACGAGGCCAATCGATTCAAGGAAGTCGCAAGGTCGTTGCCGACCCGGTTTCCATGGCAACCCGAGGCGATGCTCCGAGATAAAGACAAGATCTATCTCGTGGCCGTCGAGCAAGAGGGAGAACGCATCCGCATCCAAGTCAAAGAGCTCGATGCCTTTGTTCGCAGGATCGGACTCATGGAGTCGACGACCGTGGCCAGTGTTTCTGAGATCCCGCAAACGGTTGCGTTTTTGCAACGCCGATGCTTTACGCCCATGGCTCGCATCGAAGAGAACGACAACAAGACGGCCGTCGTTCGGGTCCGAGCCACCGGCTTGGCTACCACCCCAGACTCTCCGGTGATTATCGGCCCAGGAGACGTGCTCGCACCGTTCATCCGCCGAGACGATCTGAACGGAAACCCGACACAGCTTCAGAATATCGCTTTTACCTACATCGCTGTTACCGAACCGATCGATAGCGCACGTTATTACGGAGCAATTTTTGCAGCCAGCCGTGGCGCTTTGATAGCGGCCAAGAACCGTCGGACAAAACGTGTCGCACTCAAAGTCCAACCGCATTATCCGACGACCGAGCTTAAGCTTGGAATCCGTGGGCAAGCCAACAGTGCTGTTCCAGGAGCGGAGGTGTATTTAAGGACCCCAGGGTCGGACGATCTGCAGATGGTCGGACGCGCCGATTGGAGAGGGATGATCGGATTGACCAAGACCGAAAACCCGACGATCACCTACGATCAACCTACGTCGAGCTCTGTCGAGATGATCTCTCGCGCACGGGCGACTGCGATTCGGCTCAAGAGCCTTAAAGAGAACCAAATCGACGGCTCGGGTGCCCCAGCCAATGCTTCGGACGATCCTGCCGTTGCGGCAGCCGCTGCCGACGAGGCGGCTATCGCAGCAGCAGCCGAAGCTGCCAAGAAACGCGAGCGAGCTCCGACGCGCACCATGCAAATTAAACTGCCGCTGTATCTGTACTACATCAAAAACGGTGAAACTCTTCTGGCTCGACTACCGGTCATCACCGGATATCGCGAACTGGAAAAAGCCGACCTGCCAGACGACAGACGCCGATTGCAGGCCGAAGCGTTCCTCAAGGGACTCCAAGGCGAGGTTCTCGACTTGGTCGTCCGCCGAAAAATCCTCGATGCCCGGATCAAAAAGAAGATCGAGGATGGCAAGAAGGACGAAGCCTTTGCGTTGCTTGATGAACTCAAGAAAGTGAAAAACTATGAGGCTCTCTCGTCGCAGATTCAGAACATCCTCAGGCGAGCGACCTCAACCGAAATGGGGCCCGTCCCTGCACCTGTTGCTGAGCGTATCGACAAAATGATCGATGCGACCCGGTTGCTCATGCAACAGTACCTGCAAACCGATATCGTCCGCGAGCTAGAGGTCAAACTCCTCGATGGCGCGGCACCGAGTCCGTCAGGTCTCTCGACAAGCGCAAACGGAGAAATCGGGGAGACTTATTCAATTCAAGGTCACACTATTCAAATTCCAAAAGGGTTCAAGGCTGTTCCTGACACCAGATTACCTGCAGGTATTACACTTGTAACCTTCGAAGGCCCTAACCGCGCGGATGGATCGTTTCCAAGTTTTCTTGTTGGACTCATGGATAAAGAAAAAGTAGACCCCAAGCTGACTCAAGAGCAACACATGGAAGAACGCCTTGCTGTGATTGCAAAAAACCACAAAAATTGGCAAGTCATGGACCAACCCGAAACAACGATTAACGGAGTGAAATTTTCCAAGAAGACTTGGAAGGGAATTGGGATCGGCATCGAAAAAGAAATGCGTGGAGTTTCTTATGTTGCGCTTCACAATGGACAGTTGATATTGCTTTTCGTCCAAGACATCGATCCGCATTTTGATTCGATACCTATGGGCGAAGCCTCGTTGATGACTTTCAAATAGTGTATTCAGATCGGAATGACTAAGTTCAAAAAAACTATCCTCGATGTTGGCAATTGTGGACCGGATCATTCGGCCCTTGGTGCGATGCTTCGAAAGCACTTCGACGTAGAGTTGCTCAAGGCAGATCAGTTGTCCGACACCCTTGCGACACTCCAGAGGCAAAACGTTGATTTGATCTTGATCAATCGCAAGCTCGATATCGACTACAGCGATGGGATTGAGATTCTTTACGTATTGAAAAAGTCGGAAGCTTATCGGGATGTTCCCGTCATGCTCATCACGAATTATGCTGAGCACCAGCAGCAAGCCGTCGCAGCTGGAGCTTTACTGGGTTTTGGCAAGCTAGAGCTGCATGCCCCAGAAACCCTCGAGCGTCTCCGGGCGATTCTCAAACCATGTGATGTGGGCACAGATGCAGGTACAACGCAGCGATGAACACGAAAAAGAAAAGTGCAGTCGACGAGGTCAACGAAGCCCGTAAGTTGCTTAAAGAGGCAGGGCTGCGAAGCACCCCGGCTCGGATTTCGGTGATCAATGCATTGAAACGGTCGAGCAAACCGCAGACCCACGCCCAACTCGCCGAGGAACTCGTCCCTTTGGGCTTTGACAAAGCCACCGTCTTTCGCAATCTGACCGACCTTGCCGAGGCAGAACTGGTTCTCAGAACCGAACTAGGTGATCACGTTTGGCGATTCGAATTGAGGGACCCCAAGCACGATCGTAGCAGTCACCCCCACTTCGTTTGCATGGATTGCGGCAGCGTTTCATGCATCGATGACATGGCCTTGCCGAGCCCCACAGTGCGCCGGAACCTGAACATCTCTAGGATCAGCGAAGTCCTCGTCAAAGGGCATTGCGCGACCTGCGACTCGGCCAAAGCCCCGCGAGGCTAGAGTCTCATCAAGACTCGCCCTGAAGTCGCTCCAACTCCGATGGTGTGTTAAACGACCTGGGTGGCTCGATCCTTAGGTCTGAAACGGATACAGCCGAGGGACCTAGCTGCTCAAATAACTGCCGCATGGACCGATGGCCGCAGTTCCAGGCATGCTCGATCTTGGATAAGGCATCCCTGTGTATTAGGCAGGGAAATGGATGGAATTCAGGAGCCTGCAAGTACCGCAGGATGATTTGTTGTTCGTCCTTGTTTTCCGGCGATCGAAAATCCCAGAGGAGCAACCGGGTCCATGATGGATCCCACGCCCAAAGGTCGCAGGTGAGGATCAGAGTCCATGGATGGCTCGACTGACCAATCGATTGAAAATCTAAAATCGCGGCTAGAATCCCGGCCACAGGACCTTGGTCGGGTGCCACATCAGCGATCGTTCGGATTCCAAGTTGATCGAACTCGCCAAACCGCTGGCTTACGGCCACTGCCTGCCAGGAATCCGCGCGAAGTTGGTTCGCGAGTCTTTGAATCTGAGGAGTGCCACAGACGTTGACCAACGCCTTGTTGGCCCCGAATCGGGAGCTTTTGCCACCGGCAAGGATGTAGGCGGTCGCTGTTGGTTTCGCTCCATCATCGAAGGTGGGCATCGCTCATACTATTTTCCGATAAGCTATCGGCGATGGAGTTCTCGAGCATGTGGTGAGGAAAAATCGCTCCTAGAATCATCAACCCAAGGCTCGATGTGTGCAAGAGCCAGCAGTTATCGTCGGCCAGGATGGTTCGAAGGGTGATCAGTGCCGCCACAACCATGGCACCAAAATAGCAAGCTTCCGCGGCACTTCGTACTCGAGAGTCTTCGCAGAGTCGTGCAATCCAAAGCCCAAGGATCGCCAAAACTGGAACAACCCAAGGTGTCCAAACCGAAAAGGCTTCGAACCAGTAGGGGACGTAAGGCATAGAGCTCGGCATAAGACACATCCATGTGTTAGGGGATTCGCCACACTCACGAAAAGTTCAGCAATCCTTTGCTGAGCGATCGCGAACAAGGATAGTCCTAAAAAATGGCTGGGAAATCAATATCCATTTCCGAGGAATGCTAGCACTCTGATCGATGATCAGTCTGATCGGTCTGATCAGTCCGATCGATAATCAAGCAAGAAGAGCTTGGATGACTTGGCCATGGACGTCGGTCAGGCGGAAGTCGCGGCCTGCGTATCGGAATGTCATGCGTTGATGATCGTAACCCATGAGGTGTAGGATGGTCGCATGCAAATCGTGAATGGAAACTGGGTTCTCGACCGCCTTGAAACCAAACTCGTCGGTCGCTCCATAAATGGACCCTCGTTTGATCCCACCCCCTGCCATCCAAAGGGAAAAGCCCCAGTGGTTGTGATCCCGCCCCTGACTAGCTCCTCCGCCGTCCTGACCCATCTCGACTGTTGGTGTTCGACCGAACTCACCCGTGCACAGCACGAGGGTCTGGTCTAAAAGCCCCCGCTGTTTGAGGTCGACCAGCAGAGCTGCAAGCCCCGAATCGCACTCGTTTGCAACCTTGCGATGCTCCTGCAAGATATTCGAATGGCTGTCCCATGGCTGCATATCGCCGTGCCAAGTCTGCACGAAACGCACTCCTCGTTCCACCAACCGGCGTGCGATCAGTAGCTGACGATTCTGTGGACCATCTCCGTAGAGTTTGAGTATGTGCTCTGGTTCTTTGGAGACATCAAACGCTTCGTTGGCCTCGGTCTGCATACGATAAGCCAGCTCGAAGGACCTTCGCCTAGCCTCGATCGCGGACTCACCAGGCCGGTCCTCCAAATGCTTTTGATTCAACTGCTGCAAGAACTGAAACTGCTTGGACTGCTCGTCGGCAGACAAGCGTTTGTTCTGCAAGTGATCGATCAGCTTGGAGGTTTCGTTTTTGGAGCTATCGATCCTGGTCCCTTGGAAAGCACCTGGGAGGAATGCACTGCGCCAATTACCTGCTCCACCGACGGGCAATCCACCCGGACACAATGCGATGAATGCAGGTAGATTGTCGTTGATGGTTCCCATCCCCCAGGTCAACCAGGAGCCGAGGCTAGGACGTACTAGGCGTTGATCCCCGGTATTCATGAGCATCAGCGAGAGCTCGTGGCTCGGCAACTCCGCGAACATCGATCGAACCACAGTCATTTCGTCGACGCACTTGGCAAGCTTTGGAAACAGATCGCTGACCGGAATTCCGCTTTGGCCGTGCTGCTCGAAAGTAAATGGCGAAGGCAGAGCGACTCCGGTCTTGCGCTCGGTCTTGAGGTTCTCGTACGGCAGCACCTGTCCGGCTCTGCGAGTCAATTCCGGCTTGGGATCGAACGTGTCGACTTGCGAGACCCCGCCATTTAAAAAGACATGGATCACATGCTTGGCTTTCCCGGGGAAGTGCAAGGGCAAAGCCCCTTTGGTAGCTAGCGGCAAGGGAGCTTCGTCGGCCAGAGTTTTCGATTCCGATGCGAGAATGCTGCTCAGAGCCAAGCCGCCAAACCCCATCCCGCATCGACGCATCCAATGCCTGCGAGGCAAACTGGGCTCTAGATCGTTTGGATTCATGGGATTTGGATTCATGGGATGGTCTCTGGTGGATCGTCGTTTGAGCGATCGCTCAGTCGATGAAAGTAAATTCGTTAGACGCCAAGAGGGCGTGCGCTAACTGCGCCCATGGTCTTTCTAGGTCTTTGGCTTCTTTTTGGGACTCTCTCTCGACGGACTCTTCAATAAATTGCAGGGCAAGCGATGCTTCGTCAGTATCTGGAGGTCTTCCAAGGATCTTTCGGAATAGCTCAGATATACGCTGCGAGCGAGCATCATTCGCATCGGTCTTGGTCGCCGCTGCAATCTTAGCCGCACGGTCTTGGATGAACTCGCTATTGAGTGCAAAGAGGGTTTGCTGCGGGACGGTCGTGTCGGGCCGTTTCGCGGTACAAGCGTTCGGATTTGCCACGTCGAACGTGCTCATCAGAGGCGAGACGATATCTCGATTGACAAACCCATAAACGCTTCTGCGATTTGCATTAGGGTTGGCTTCGAAGTCCACAGGGCGGCCACCTCGAGTTAAATCGAGTTCGCCCGAAATCCAAAGCATCGCGTCTCGCATCGCTTCGAAGTCCAAGCGTCGTCGTGGCATCCGCCACAGCAGTCGATTCTCGGGGTCGATCTGGCGACTGTGGGTGTCCTCGATGGAAGCTTGACGGTAAACCTCGGTCGAGAGAATCTGTTGGTGAAGCCATCGCAAAGACCATCCATTCTTGCGAAATTCATCGGCGAGAAAATCCAAAAGTTCTGGATGAGTGGGTGGTTCACCTCGCGTTCCAAAATCATCAGGCGTTCGTACCAACCCGACCCCAAAATGCTGCTGCCAAACCCAGTTGACCAAAACTCGGGCCGTCAACGGGTTCTGCTCGGAGATCACAGCCCGGGCCAAACCCAAGCGACGTTTGCCATCCTCAAAAGCCACCGGATCGCCGCTGCTGAGCGAGGTGAGGAACCTCGGAGGAACGCTTGGACCACGAGACAACGGATTGCCGCGCAGATAGATCCGCTGCTCGGCCGGTTTTTCAGTCTCAAACAACACCATCGCTCTAGGTGGAGCACCCGGTGAACTGAGATTCAGTTGATGGATTGCCCCCCGTTTTCCATTGATCATGTCGGCGATCGTTCGGTTGGTCAGCTTGGAGGCTTCCTCGTCCGGAACGGCTGTCGGAGTGTTTGGGCCATAGAGGTGATTCCGCAGTTGACGATGCGTTGGGCTGTTGATGATTTGATGTTCGGGGTGGTCGTCCGGGTGGATCGTTGCACCCGGGACCGCTTCGAGCGAGGTCTGGAGCAAGGCCGTTAACCACTGCTTGTGCTGCTCGGCGAAGAGATCACCGTAGGTGTTGGCTAACTCGAGAATTGTCCTGGGTTTCTTCTGTGTCACAGCATCCAAGACCAACGGATTCCACTTCGGAGGTTCGCTTCTGAGGCCATGGATTTTATCGGGTGTCTGGCCTGCTGCCTCCAGTTCTGCACGGAGTTTGCTGACAAGTTCCTCAGACCGCTTAGAGAATTCCTCAGGGGCAACCTCGCCCCACGAACGGGCCTGAAACCATACATAAAAAACAGGGTCGTCTTGCGAAAGTTCGCTTAAGTACTTTAGCCACCGATTGAGAATCGCCGGGCGGACTTCGTCGGTACGGTAAGACAAAAACGCCGTAGCTAAGTCCTGTTCGACCGCTCCTTTGGCGACCTCTGTCAAATACATTCCGACCTGCATGCGAATTCGATTCCGCATGACTTCGTTTTGCTCTCGGGCAAATTGCTGATGTTTATCGGTCAGTGAACGAAGCTGATTTTCGTAGTCTTTCTGAGCCGTCGCATCGGCGGATTGTCCGATCGTCGGCAAAGTCTCCGGCGGGTTGCTCGGGGCGATCGATGCTACCAACGCATAGTAATCGGACGTGGGGATCGCATCGAACTTGTGGTCGTGACAACGAGCGCATGTCACCGTCAATCCCATCAGGCCGCGCGTGATGACATCGATCCGGTCATCGATCGTGTCGTGATAGTTGCGAAACTGCATTCCGACAGTCAAGAACCCCAGCGCAGCGAGCTTGGGGTCGTTCTCGGCCAACCCGAGTTGGTCTGCGGCGATCTGTTCGACGATGAAGCGATCCATCGGGAGGTCTTGCTCAAAAGCACCGATGACATAGTCCCGATAGGTGTAAGAGAACGGGAAACTCGTAAAGCCGATGGCTGCGCCTCCATGTGTATCGGCATATCTGGCGATGTCCAGCCAATGTCGACCCCATCGCTCCGCATACCGGGTCGAACCGAGCAATCCATCGATCCACTTGCTCAGAGAATCAGGGTCTGGGTCCGAGCCAAGCATCGCTAGTTGCTCAGGCGTTGGCGGTAGGCCCGTCAAGTCGATCGCAATGCGTCGGATCAAGCGATCCTTAGGAACCGCGGGTGAGAGTTTCAAGCCGGCTTGGCCCAGCGAGCGTTTGATAAATCGATCGATGGCATGTTCGCTGCGGTTGGTATCGTCGGTTATCTGCTCGAGCAAACTTGCCGAATCGCCGATCTTTTCAAACGCCCAATGCTCGGCGTAGCTAGCCCCTTGCTCGATCCAGTCACTTAAAATCCGCCGCTGCTCGGCAGTTAGCGGTTTGCCCAAATGCCCAGGTGGCATCACTTCCTGTGGATCCTGCGATTCGATGCGTTGGATCAGAGGACTCCGCTCTGGATGTCCAGGGACAATCGACGATTCGATGGCACCAACTTGATGATCGAGACGTAAATCCGCTTGGCGGTTCTGAGCGTCCGGTCCGTGGCACTGCAAGCAGTGATTGGCCAAAATCGGACGGACTTGTCGATTGAAATCAATCTGGGCAATCGCCATCCGTCCACCCAGGAACACCCACAGGCTCACCGCGAGGGATAGCAAACCGAATTGATTGGGAATCGGCATGTTGGACACGCGTCAAGTTTCAGGATTGAGGTGGATGCAAGCATGCATCGGGTGGGAACCTCGCTTTTTGTATTATAAACCTTAGTAATGCTTGAATCAACACAGACGAACGTCGAGCGATCTAGATCATGTAGGACCAGTCGTTGGCGTCGAGATTTCCGGGATGGTTTGGGCAATGGGAACAGCGTTTGGGACCTAGCATGGCGTAGGCCGCCTTGAGGGCTTGGATGGTACTGGCCCATATTTCCGACTCCTCTCGAAAAACATTCGAGGCCCCGATGAGTTGGAGCATGCCAACGTTGGCCAGCACGCCGAGCATTTCCTCGTCGACACCGCTGAGCATGACAGTTACATCTTGATCATGCATCTTCCTGATAAACTTTTCGAGGATGTGCATACAGACCGAATCAGGGTTTCTAGCGCGTTTCAAGCGTAGGATGATGACCCTCCAACTAGGCTCGACTTGATTCTCGATGGACTCCATGAGGTTTTCGAAGTCCGGTGCACTGCCAAAAAACAGTTCGCCTTCGAGGTTGTAGATTCGAATCAGAGAGCACCTGGAGTCTGTCGGTTGGACTTCGCGGATGACTCGATCGGTGGTGACGGCCAATTCGGTCATCGAGATTTTGGCGGCTTTAGGAATGTAAAGAGCGAACGAAAGAGCAACACCGATCAGGATGCAAAACTCGACGGAGACCAGGATAGCCGACAGCGCGGTGATGGCTAGGATCAGTGCATCGAATCGCGTGGCCTTGACGATATATTTCAAAGTGGCAACTTCGGTCATGCGAAATGCGGTTAGCACCAGGATGGCTGCCAAGGCGGAACGGGGGATGTATGCGGCAAAGGGTGCAAACAGCAGGATGGTTGCCGCGACTCCTGCGGCGCTGATGATGCCTGACCATTGGGTCGCAGCGCCGGAACTGTGATTGATGTAGGTACGGGTCAGTGAGCCCGAGCCGGGGAAGCAGTTGAAGAAGCTACCGACGGTATTGGCAAGTCCCTCGCTCAGGCACTGCTGGTTCATGTCGAGCTTATCACCGGTTTTCGATGCGATCGATTTGGCCATCGCCATGGCTTCGAGCAGGCCCAGAAATGCGATGGCAAGTGCGCTACCCGAGAGTTCGCGAACCATCATCCAGTCCCATTGAGGCAGTGCAAAGGATGGGAGTTTTCGCGGGACCGCTTCGGTCAACTTAATTTGCAGTTCCCTGGATGGATCGAGCCAATAGAGCCCGAGCGACACGGCGACCAAGGCGATGAGGAATTCAGGAAGCCAAACCCTTAGCCGTCGATTGATGAGTCGCACCGACAGTGCGATCAAGACGGTGGCTAGTGCGACACCCAAAGTCGGCCAGTGCGCCCCATCGCTGGCGGAGATCGTCTTCCAAAACCGAACCAAAAAATGATCATGCGGATCGGTGCTGAATTGCAGGCCGAGCACATTCTTCAGCTGGTCCATAAGCAGCAGTACCGACGCGCCGAGTGTGAAGCCGACGATGACCGCTTTGGAGATGAATCGCGAAAGGTCGCCGAAGCGACCCAGGGAGATTGCTGTTTGGATCAGACCGACCAACAAGGCCATCAAAATTGCAGCACTGCGACGACGGTCGTCCCCCTCGATACTGGCCAAGGCACTGAGCATCGCGATCGATATCGCGTTGGTCGGTCCGTTGATCAGTTGCTTCGACGAGTCGAGCATCGCTCCGACACTCGTCATTACAATGGCGGTATAGAGTCCCATTTCGGCCGGCATGCCGAAGATTTTTGCGTAAGCGATCGCTTGAGGAACGGCGACGGCCGCGACGGTGATCCCTGCAAAAAAATCCCGCCTGAACATCGAAGCCGTATAGCCCCGCAGAGATCCGAGGGCCGGAACCCATCGGTGCAAGGTATCCGTGAATCGCTCCGACATGACGATGCGTAAAATCCGCTTAAAAAACTGTCTGACTCAACCAAAACCAGTGACGTCAAATCCTACTTGGCACACCCTATCTTTCCAACAACCCAAAGGGTCTTCTGAACAAGAATCGGACCTTTTCAAGTTGGAATACAGTTCGATTAGGAATGTTATACTTGCTTTGAGGTTTTCGGGGTATACTTCGGAGGCCCGAGCTGTTTAGCCCATCGGCCAGCGATCGAACCTGTTGATACATCTAGTCCAACGTGCCGGACCCCTACTCCCTCCAAGAAATCTATCTCGATAATCACGCAACAACGGCCGTCGATCCTCGGGTCGCCGAGTCCATGTTGGCGATGATGCAAAGCCAGTATGCGAATCCGGGTAGCGTCACGCATGAAGCTGGCAGACGCGTCGCTCATCGCATTCAGGACTGCAAAGAGCAAATGCTGGGTCTGCTCGGGGCACCCCAAGCGGAACTGATCTTCACCAGCGGCGCAACTGAAAGTGTCAACCTTGCCCTTTTTGGTTACTGCCTTCATCCAAAGCAGACTCGCCGCTCATTGCTGATTGGAAAACTTGAACACCGTGCTGTCTTGGACTGCGCCAAGAAATTGAGCAAGTCGGGGTTTATCGTCCAGAGCCTTGATACTCAACGCAATGATCCAACCCGTCTCGATCAGCCGATAGGTAGCTGTTCTCTCGAGACCATCGAGCAGCATCTGAATAAAGACACAGCCTTGGTCTCTTTAATCCTCGGTAATAACGAAATCGGGACCTTGCAAGACATGAGTCGAATCGCTGAGCTTTGCCGCTCCCAGGGAGTGGTACTGCACTTAGATGCAACCCAGTCGGTCGGTAAACTTCCTTTTGCCGCGTATGGTACCAGTTCGCAGGGTACCAGTGCGCAGGGTATCAGTGCGCAAGCTTGCGGTGCGGATCTGGTGAGTTTCTCTGCGCACAAGTTCTATGGGCCTAAAGGGGTCGGCGGGCTTTTGATATGCAACCCTGAGCTCAAGCTCTCACCGCTGATCGTCGGTGGAGGACAGCAAAACAATCTGCGCTCCGGCACGCTCAACAGCGTTGGGATTGTGGGAATGGCTCGGGCCTTGGAAGTTGCTGTGGCTGACATGCCCGACGAGGTGCCGCGGATCTTCGGCCTTCGAGACCGGCTCTGGCGACGACTCGATTCGGCCATCGAGGGGCTCAAACTCAACGGACCAATGTGGCCTCAAATGCTCCCTGAAAACAGCTGGGATCTAGATCGCTTGCCCGGAAACCTCAACGTTCGATTCCCCAAGGTCGACGGGCAATCGCTGATGCTCAAAATTCCGAGCCTTGCTGTCAGTAGCGGTTCGGCTTGTACCTCGGCCGAGCCGCATCCAAGCCATGTTCTGACGGGAATCGGCCTGAGCGAAGACCAAGCCCGATGCAGCTTGCGATTCGGTATAGGAAGATTTAATACAGAGTCCGAGATCGACCTTGCCTCAGAGCTGATTATTTCAGCCTACCGCGAACTGCTGCATTTCGTCGCTTGACCACTTCCATGGAGAATCGACAATAAACCAGATCAAAACTTTTGTTTGATCTCACAACATCACTTACACAAGCTTTTCTGGATCGTCCCAACGGATGGAACCATAGGATGCTTGACAGGACAATTCGATGAGCACCATCGATTCGACACAAACCGACGCGGCCCAGCCAAGCACTTCGGCTTCGATGCAAGTTCCGGATGCGAGCGGACGCTTTGGCGCTTTCGGAGGCCGCTACGTTCCGGAGACTCTCACCAGGGCGCTGGACGAATTGGTGGTCGAGTACCACAAGGCCAGGAGAGATCCGGATTTCCAAGCTGAATTGGATGAGCTGTTGCACCGATTTGTCGGAAGGCCTTCGCCTCTGTATCACGCCAAACGTCTTAGCGGATTGCTTGGGGGTGCTCAGATATGGCTCAAGCGAGAGGACCTCAATCACACCGGTGCACACAAGATCAACAACACGCTAGGACAAGCACTCCTAACGTTGCGGATGAAGAAGACTCGCGTGATCGCTGAGACCGGAGCCGGTCAGCACGGAGTGGCCAGCGCGACGGCTTGTGCGCATTTCGGACTTCCGTGCGTCGTGTACATGGGTGCAGAAGATGTCCGTCGGCAGAAACCGAATGTCTTCAGTATGCGGCTCATGGGAGCAGAGGTGAGAGCTGTCGAAAGTGGCTCGAAGACCTTGCGAGATGCGGTCAACGAAGCGATGCGGGATTGGATGTCAAGCGTCGAGCATACCCATTACATCATCAGCTCGGTCATCGGTCCGCATCCATTTCCGCAGATGGTCCGCGATTTTCAAAGTATCATTG
>JBJTAQ010000106.1:0-10402 GCA_046090945.1 Pirellula sp. | reverse complement strand
CTCGATCTGCTCCCGTAGGATCTGTTGGCCACAACCCTCCGTTTTGGAGCTCGAGTTGGACTTGGTCGACATAAAACAACTGCAAGTAGTCCAAGCCGGCAAATGGGCTGTCAGTCTTGGTCGGCGTGCCAGGGCTCGATTCAGACAAAAGGTCTTGGTCCATAAAGATCGAGAGGTATCGGCCTTGGACAATCGATCCGCCAAGCTTCATATGGATCTGTTTGTCGGTCCATATTTGGCGTTTATCGATCCGAACATCCTCGGTCTCAATTCGCAATTCACCCTGATTGGTCTTCGGATCCGGAGGCGAGTAGAAGGTAATTTTTCCGCTGAGTTGTCCTTGGGATACCGGGGGTGGATGTCCTAGCGTCCAATCAAAAGCCGACTTGAACTGAATCTCCGCCCCCTTCGGACTATCGATAAAGATGGCTCGCTGCGAATCGCCTTGTCCCTTTTGCGTGATGATGATCGTGAGCGGACTGAAACGCCACCGAGTCTCATTGAGTTGCTCGCGCTTTTGATACAGCAAAGTGAATTGGTCCTGCTGAATCACCAATGGGGATTGCCGCTGCCATGAGCCTTCGGAGAAATAGGTCTCCCACCACTGGGCTTGCTGTCCTTGGCCGCTCTGGTGGGTCCAACGCGATTGTTTGTGGGTTTTCACCGATTGCACACTCGGTGTCACCATCAATTCGTAACCTGCAAAGCAAGCCAGAAGAGGGACCAGGATCTGTAGGTAATACCGAAGGAATGTCATCGCACTCGACTAGGGACTAGGTCTTCCCATCTCCCTTTGGCCTGCAGGATTCTCTCGATCAATTCACGCACCGCGCCGCGTCCTCCGGGGTTGGACATGACCCAATGCGCCAGTTGCTTGACTTCACTTGGAGCATCGGCGACGGTGACAGCCAATCCGACGTTGGCCATGACAGGCATATCTGGCAAATCGTCTCCGATGTAGCAAACCTCGTGCGCCTCGACCCCGATGGCTTGCATCATCTCGCGAGCCACGGGCAGTTTGTCGGCGAAGCCCTGGCGGACCCATTGGATACTCAACTCCTGCGCGCGGAG
Organism: Pirellula sp.; assembly: GCA_046090945.1. Taxonomy (GTDB): domain Bacteria; phylum Planctomycetota; class Planctomycetia; order Pirellulales; family Pirellulaceae; genus JBKCUI01. Next base: position 9,331 of record JBJTAQ010000106.1, on the reverse strand, counting down.
TTTGACCACCTGCGAATTCCTTGCCGTCAAAAGCCCAAACTCAAAGCCGGCCTTCTTCCAGAGCTTGATTCCATGCCCGTCGCGCACAAAAAAAGACTTGCTCTCGACACCCGCGTTGTCGATCGTAATCATCCCATCAGTCAACACCCCATCGACATCCGAAAGAATCAGTCGTATCGGCTTGGCTACTTCGAAATCGCGAGGATTCAACACGGAACTCCCTAAGGTCACTTGCAGGTAGGTTTGCTATCGATCTAGTTAAAGCGTTGAACTTAAAGCGTCGACCCGAAGATCCGCAGCGACGCAGGTGAACTGATCGCTTCGGATACCCCACTACTCGGTTCGAGTCCGATCAAGTCAGTGATGTCAATGAGTCCAATCGCTTGATCGAAATGATTTACCACAGGCAGTTCGCTGATCTTTCGATTCGAGAGAATCTCAATGGCCTCGCTGAGCTTCGCACCTGAGCAAATCGCTGAGAACCTGCGGGTCATGACCTCGTGCAAAGGGCAGTCCAGATCCGTCGCCGCATGCTTACCAAGAAAACGTGTCAAATCGCTGTCGGTAAAGATCCCTACCAGCGTGTGCTCGTCATTCTCGACCATCACCGCGCCGGTCCGCCGTCCAGGCCGCGCCGTCTCGACCAACATCTGTCGGATACTGATGTTCTGATTGCAAACTCGGCATTCATCCAACGGACGCATCAACTCATCGACCGAAGCCAACCTCAAGCCAAGCGCGCCTCCTGGATGCAACTGCGCGAAGTCCTCTTGACCAAACTCCTTGTTCTCACTGACTAGAATCGCCAAAGCATCACCCAGCGCCAGCATCGCAAGTGTACTGGTCGTCGGTGCGAGATTCAGCCGACAAGCTTCCGTGCAGTTGGGTATCAAAAGTGTGATGTCCGCAGCTTGCGCCAGCGGACTGTTGATCTTGCTCGTGATGGCGATCATGCTCGATGCTCGTCGTACCAAGTGGGGCAGCAAATCGACGATCTCTTGGGACGATCCGCTGTTGGATAGGACCATGACCACATCGTTCGGGCCGATGCATCCCAAATCGCCATGGAGCGCTTCGCTCGGGTGAAGGAAGTGAGCTCGAGTCCCAGTCGACGAAAAAGTTGCCGCGATCTTGCGACCGATCAAACCGGCTTTGCCGATGCCGCAAACAATCAAACTGCCACGCATCGTAGTCAGCTTGTCAGCGGCCAACACAAACTCGTCATCCATCATATGGGCCAGTTGCATCAAGGCGCTAACCCCATGCTGGACAACCGAAACGCCGCGAGCCAACTGCTCCTGGCGATCCTTGGCCTGCCTTAGCCCTCTACGTCTTGGAGATTCCATTCGTTGCGCAATATCCGTATTCGCAGAATCGTAATAGTTACCAAACGAGAATCGCTCGGAAATCGATTTCCAATCGTCCTGCACGACTCACAGGCCAAGAGAGTAGCAGTTTTCTGGTCCCAAGCCAACGTCGATGCGAGAATGCTAGCACTACTCTATGAGCGGCGACCGGAGCGACCTCCACCGCGTTTCGGCCCACCCTGCTTAGGCCCGCCCTGCCTAGGCCCACCCCGTTTTGGCCCTCCCCGTTTTGGCCCTCCCCTGCTAGGTCCGCCCCTGCTAGGCCCACCCGCTGTTGGACCGCTGCCCATTGGGCCACCACGCTTGGAGCCACCACGCTTGGAGCCACCCTCTTTAGGACCGCTACGCTTCGAGCCAACGGTTTGGAGACCACCTTGCTTAGCACCGCGACGATTTGCACCGCGAGGAACCGGTCTACTTTCTTCGAGATCCTCGATCATCGGATCGACTTCTTGATCGTCTTGGCCGATCACACTGCCGGAACTTTTGCGAGGCATGAAATAGTATTCTTCGTCGGAGTCGTCCGACGAATCGGAGTCCGGACCATGGTCTCGGATGAGGATCAACTCGTCATCGCCGTGGTCGATCGATTCCTCATCGATGTCCTCTTGGGTGGCATAGGGATTATCAGAGATGCCGGGGAGTTTCTCCCAAGCTTCGGCTACCGGTTTGCCCGGCTTGGTCTTCCGGCCGGGTTTATTTTGGGTGGGTTTTGCCGATACTTCCTCGGAGGCTTCCTGGGCGGCGGCAAGTTTCTTGCGGGCCTTGCGAGCGGCTTTTCGCTCCCGCCGTATCTCTTCGACAGCTTGGTAGAGACCCTGGACCTCTTGATTCGAGAGGGGTCGATAAGCACCTTCGGGGAGATCCGCGAGTTTGAGTGGACCGATGGCGATGCGTTTGAGGGAGACGACTTTATGGCCAAGCCGGGCTAGAACTCGTCGGATTTCGCGGTTCTTCCCTTCGCTTAATGTGATCTCAAGTTCGCTGCTGCTCTTTCGCACCTTCTTGAGCTTGGCTTGATCGACCTGAGCTTTTCCTTCGGCCAGATAGATTCCTCGCTCGAGTCGTTTAAGGGCATCGACTTCGACTTGGCCAGCAACAACCACGGCATAGCGTTTGGGGATTTCGTGTTTAGGGTGAGCGAGTTGTTGCGCGAGTTCGCCATCGTTGGTCAGCAGGATCAGTCCTGTGCTGGAAGCATCGAGTCGGCCGACGGGGAAGAGACGGTGTTGATTGGGCACAAAATCGATCACGCGGGGGCGACCTTCAGGATCGCGGTTGGTGCATAGCACTCCTTCAGGTTTGTGTAGAGCATAGTAAACCGGGCGGTGCTGTTTGAGCAGTTCTCCATCGACGCTGATGGTAGCTGAGGCGAGATCGACCTTGATTCCAACCTGAGTGACCACTTGGCCATTGATCTCGACTCGGCCTTGTTCGATCAGTTCATCGACTTGACGACGTGATCCGAGCCCTGCTGCTGCGAGGACTTTGTTGATGCGTTGGAGAGCGGGCCGAGAGTCCGATTTGGCGGGTTGCGGTTTTCCCGGGCGAGCTTTGCGCGGTGACATACGATTTGATCCTTGGATTTGCGGTACGATTAGGCTGGATTCGAGATGGGCTCCAACACAAACTCACGGACTTGGCCGTCGGGTGTCGACTGCCAGACTCGCTGAGTTTCCAATTCGAGCGCCGTGAGCCATTTACCGCCGTAGCAGTAGGTGTCGATGCAAGTCAGATAAGGGAGTTGAACGATTTGACCTTCGGGATGATGGGTGTGTCCCATCACGACATGCTTGCCAGAGAAATGGGGTTTGGGAGTCTGATGCGAAATCTTGACCCATCGCAGCAGCTCGTTGGACTGATTCTCCATCCGCATCTGGGAGTCGTAATTGGCATGAACAACGATGTGTGTCGGCGATTCGTAGTAAGGCAACAGCGATTCGAGAAATTGGCGGTGGGAATCTGGTATCACCGAAAGATCCCCGACGAAACCGTAACTCTCCATCGTGTTGTGTCCACCATGGTTGAGCCAGCCAAACGGTTCGCGACGCCGATCCAAAACACCGAGCATCATCTCTTCGTGATTGCCAAGCAGCGGAAAAAGCTGAGTTTTTTCTTTGAGTTCGATCAATCGGTCGATGACTCCTCGAGAGTCTGGACCTCGATCGATATAGTCCCCAACCGGTACAAGAATATCGTTGTCCCTCGGATCAATAGCTGCCAAGAGGGCATCGAGGGCCACAAGACAGCCGTGGATATCACCGATTGCGATCGTTCGAGTCATGACAAAAACATGGGTAAAAAAGGGGCTCTGCTTTCCCGGGACTCCGCTTGTGAGGTTTTCCTGTAAGCCTCCAACAAGATAGGTCGAAACGGTTGGATCGACTACGGCAATTCCAGCGCATTTCCAGCACCAAACATCCAAAGATCCTTTGGCGTCGCCATAAATGGCCTAGAATCGAGAAAAATCGCCAAGTTTCCCGTTTTGATCCCCACCTGAGTACAACTCTCGATGCACCCGAGCCAGCTACCGTTGGACCAGTTCGAGCAGCAGTGCCGATGGGTATTTTCGCGAGCCAGTGGACCCGGTGGTCAGCACCGCAACAAGGTCGAGACGGCCGCGACCATCGAGCATCTTCCAAGCGGGACTCGGGCCAGCGCCTCCGAGGAGCGGTCCCAGATTCGCAATCGCCAAGTCGCTTTGCACAGGCTCCGAATGCTGCTTGCCTTACAAGCTGATGAATCCGGAGCCGGGGGTTGCGTTTCGGAATTGTGGAGTCGCTATTGTCGTTCGGGCAAAATCCGAGTTGCTATCGAGAACGAGCATTTCCCGGCGCTGCTCGCCGAGGTCTTCGAGGTGCTCAGTGCCAAAGACTTCCATTTGGCCCAAGCGGCAGATCATTTCGGCACCACTGCCACCCAACTGGTGCGATTCCTGGGGAGCTATCCGCCGGCGCTGGTCAAGCTCAACGAGCAATTGGTCGCGCGAGGCCTTTCACCTCGCACGACCAAGTAGCAGTAGCAAAAAGCTGCCGTAAGGAAGTTGCCTGCGGTCCAGAGAGTCAGAGTTTTACGAGCCGAGTTCGACGCGTCGTCTGCCGAGTTGCTCTTGAAGACGCTGAACGATGCTCGTGTGCATTTGGCTGACTCGGCTTTCGCTCAAATCGAGTGTCGCGCCGATTTCCTTCATCGTCATTTCTTCATAGTAGTAGAGAATGATGATCAGTCGTTCGTTGCGATTTAGACCTTTGGTTACCAATCGCATCAGATCGCTCTTGCCGATGCGTCGCGTCGGGTCTTCGCTCCGTTTGTCTTCGAGAACATCGATCTCGCGGATATCTTTATAGCTATCGGTTTCGTACCATTTTTTGTTCAGCGATACGAGCCCGACGGCCGACGCATCTGCCTTCATCTTTTCGAGTTCATCGATCGAGATTCCCATGTACTCCGAAAGTTCGTGATTGCTTGGGGCACGACCGTACTTGGCCTCGAGCAGCTTGGTAGCTTCGTTGAGTTTGCTGGCTTTGCTTCGGACCAAACGAGGAACCCAGTCCATGGTTCGCAGTTCATCGAGCATCGCACCTCGGATCCGGGGGACGCAGTAGGTCTCGAATTTGACGCCTCGCTCCATGTCAAAAGCATCGATGGCATCCATCAAGCCAAAGATTCCGGCGCTGATCAGGTCGTCGAGTTCGACACCTTCGGGGAGTTTCGAGCGGAGTCGTTCGCCGTTGTATCGGACCAGCGGAGTGTATCGCTCGATGAGTTGATTTCGCAGTTGTATGTTGGTCGGATCGGCCTTGAACTTTACCCAGACCTCGGTCATATCAGCATTTTGTAATGCGGTCGATGCCATCCGAACCTCCATGATGTGTTGGCTTTTTCGTCAATAACCCGCCGGCTTGCAGCCTTGCACGCCCGTTTCGGAGCGAACCGAAACAGCGAGTAGAACGGGGACTCTAACGAGTTATGCGAAGCAATTCCACATCAGTTAATCAAAGATTCAGAAATCCGGTTTGACTGTCTTTCCCAGATTGCCGAGTCGGGATTAATGCGAAGTAGAAGTGGCACTTGGATCGCTATCGAGGGTCCATTCGCAGGCAAGGCTAGCCGTGGTCCACCCGACGAGTGATGCGATGAGCATCGCAGCAAGTCCCCAAACCAAAACGACTTCGACATCCCAGTCTGCCAACCATCCGAGCAAAAGCTGGAGGATCAGGCTTGTGTAGCCAAAAATCGCGGCGGTTTTGCGGGCCATCGCTGTCCTCGCGAGTGTGCTTTACAATTCCCTAGTAGCGAACAAAGGGAGTTTTGTTCAGAAAACGAAACTCCACTTTGTTCGCCGAGTTTCTATCGGCGTAGAATGTGTGGACTCTGCAGCCAATACGAAAATTTTTAAGGACTCCCAACCGACACAAACGGAACAGTTTTCCCAATGTCTAAACAACACTCCCCCGGTTTTCTCAAGATCGTCGAACAAGCTCGTGCGAACGTCCGTGAATGCGACATCGAGCATCTCAAGCAAAGACTCGATGGGCCGAACCCGCCGGTCCTGATCGACGTGCGCGAAGAGAGCGAATTTGCCGCAGGTCACGTCCCTGGTTCAGTGCACTTGAGCAAAGGCATTATCGAACGGGACATCGAATCGATGTTCCCTGATCCTCAGACCGAACTGTATCTGCTGTGTGGCGGAGGATTCCGCTCGGCACTCGCTGCGGACAATCTTCACAAGATGGGTTATTCGCGAGTCACAAGTGTCGACGGTGGCTGGAGAGCTTGGACCACCGCCGGGTACCCGATCAGCAAATAAGATCCATGAAGCTCGATCGCTCGGTAAACACTGCCAGGAAACTTCAAGGATGGCGGTGTGAAACCCCGGCCAAAATCAATCTTTTCCTGGAAGTACTTGGCAAACGCCCCGACGGCTACCACGACCTCGATACGGTCATGCTCGCTATCGACTTGACCGACACACTTGAAATCTATCCTGCCCAGGAGGGTCGACTGACTTTGGATCTGGATCTCTCCGAAGCTCAACAGGTTCAGAATCTTGCATTGGCCCAAATCGATACCACTTGGAAGATACCCACACAAGGCGTGGGAACCGATTCGAACCTAGTTCTCCGAGCGCTCGATGCATTGAGAAGCCGATTGGACTCTTTGCAGCCCGCAGCGTTGAACAGCCAACGAACTGGGGCACACGTTATTTTGAAAAAAAGAATTCCTTCCCAAGCCGGGCTTGGCGGCGGTAGCAGCAACGCTGCAGCCGCATTGGTGCTCGGCTCATTGCTCTGGCAAGTACCCTATGACCCGAGCCTACTCGGTTCGATCGCAAGCGAACTTGGGAGCGACATCAATTTTTTTCTCGAAGGAAACAATGGCACGAACTGGACCGCTCGATGCACCCAACGCGGTCAGATTGTCCAGCCGATTGCCAACCAATGCGAAATCCATGGACTCATTGTTCACCCCCCTGCAGGATGCTCGACCGCCCAAGTCTTCTCGCTTGTGCGAGAATCGATTGCACAGCGAGAGCAAGCTGTCGATCCTGGTGAACTCGTTGAATGTTTATCCCAATCTCCAAAGGCTTTCGACCAGCCCGCACGCCTTGGTCAACTGTTGTATAATCGTTTGGACGCTGCCGCAGCGGCATGCACCAAGTGGGTCGAGCAATCGGCTCGGCGTATCGATCGATTCGATCCGCTTGGTCAATGCTTAAGCGGCAGTGGTTCGGCTCGATTTTGTTTGCTAGCTGATCGCTCTCAAGCCCAAGTACTAGCGACGGAGTTGGGTCTAGAGGGTAACTTTAGGGCGTATCCATTCAGCGGGTGGACCAGCCCATCGATTGGTCAGCAAATCACGGCAATCCGACGATTTTGATCCTGATTCGACCTTCAACGGACTGAGTGAAACATCAAGATGGACATTACTGAGGTTCGCATCAAACTCATGGAAGACTCGGAGGATCGACTCCGCGCCTTCTGCTCAATCACCCTCGATCACGCTTTTGTGGTCAGGGATCTGAAGATCATCGAGGGTAGCAACGGCCCATTCGTGGCCATGCCCAGCCGCAAGATGACGGCCCGATGTGGGCGTTGTGGCTCGAAAAATCACATGCGCAGCAATTACTGCAATCAGTGCGGAAAACGCTTGCGGGACGCCCAGGACCTGCACGATATCGAGGGAGCCTCTAACAAAATCTACGCCGATATCGCTCATCCGATCAATCAAGCTTGCCGCGATCTGATCCAGCAGGCCGTCATCCGCGAATACCGACTCGAGCTCGAGCGGGCCAAGCAGCCCGGGTACGTGTCCCGGTACGACGAAGAGTACGTCGAGTACATTCCCCACGCGCCGGAGTCTGTGCAGAAGCAACCCAGCGATCCTCAACGCAACTCTCAGTCATCGATCAAGCGTCCTCACATGCTCGATACTCAACCCGAAGCCGAACCGATCGATCCGAAAGGCCCCCCCGAATCACCTTTCGGGGATGGCATTTTCTAATTGCTTTTTAGATCTCCACCCTTGGCAGTCGTTCTTGAAAACTCGCCAGACAGAACACGCTGTTCGATGGCGACGATTTTGTCGAGTCTCCGCGCGTGCCTCGGCTGTGGTGTGTAGCGCGCCCCGAGGAATGCTCGGATGATTTCAAACGCCAACTCGGGTCCGATCACCCGAGCTCCTATGCACAAAACATTCATGTCGTCGTGCTCGACACCTTGACGTGCCGAATAGGTGTCATGGCAGAGGCTGGCCCGAATGCCCGGAAACTTATTGGCCGCCACGCTCACTCCGACCCCCGAACCGCAAACGAGGATTCCGCGATCGATCTGGCCGTCGAGGATCCGCGTCGCAACGGCCTCGGCAAAATCAGGGAAATCGCAAGAATCCGGGGTATGCGTGCCGCAGTCGATGGCCCGAACCCCGAGGCTTTCAAGAAACTTGGCAACCTCGTTTTTCATCGAGAAACCAGCGTGATCCCCTGCGATTGCGTACCGTAATGTTTGGCTCATGAAAGTCTCTGTTGGAATTGCAAAAATGCGCCGTTGCCGTCAGTGTGGTTCGCGGTTACACTTTCGTCCTTCAAGATTTGCTGGGATTTTTGGGCCGATTTCGGTATCTGCCCCCCGGGATCTGTTCCTCGTTTCCGACGGGTCGTACGCCGCGAATTCCTCTTGTTTTATCGCTAAAAAGGAGCCCAGACAATCGTTTCACGCGTTGATTGACCGGTTTCCTGCCTGCGATCCGAGGTTTTCACGATCGACGTACAGACCGTCCAATCAGGCTTTGCTCTCATGGTTAACCGCTCTTTAGTCCGCTCTCTGGACGATGATACCCTTGAAAATGAACTCGCCGGTATGTTCGGCGACTCTGCAGAAGAACTCCTGCTAGATTCCCTCGAAGACGCCAACAAACAGTTTGACGTCAATCAAATCGTCGAAGGAAAGATCGTAGAAATCAACGAGGAATTCGTTGTCGTCGACGTTGGATTCAAGAGCGAAGGGGCAATCCCCAAGAATGAATGGGAAGAAGGCGAAGAGCCCCCGCAAGTCGGTCAGATGATCAAGGTCTTGATCGAGGAGGTCGAGGACCAAAACTTGCTCGAAGAAGCTCGCAACATGATCGTGCTGAGCAAGCGCAAGGCAGAGAAGATCATCCAGTGGGAAAAGATGATGGCTTCGGTCCAAGAAGGCCAAGTCGTCACCGGTACCGTCACTCGCAAGATCAAAGGTGGCTTGCTGGTCGATATCGGCGTGAATGTCTTCTTGCCAGCTAGCCAAGTCGACATCCGTCGCCCCAACGACATCGGTGATTACATCGGCCGAGTCGTGCAGTGCGAAGTTCTCAAGATTGACGAGGCCCGCCGCAACATCGTCGTGAGCCGACGGTCGCTGATCGAAAAGCAACGCGAAGAAGATCGAGAACACCTGATGGCCGAATTGGAAATCGGTCAAGTCCGCAAG
>JBJTAQ010000105.1:0-3069 GCA_046090945.1 Pirellula sp. | reverse complement strand
ATCGGCAACATCGAGCACGCGTTGGCCTCGCTCGTGGGCCACACGCCTAGCACTGTGTGTTCGATGATCCGAAGCGACCAGCACCGATCGATAGATATCGATCTGCTGATCCCCAAAGCGATCGATCGGTTTCCATGGGCTGGGCATATCGGTTTGGCGATGCTCGAACAAGTCATCGGGCGGATCGAGTCATCCAACTCGACCTTGGTGTTCACCAACACCCGCAATCAAACGGAACTGTGGTATCAAGCACTCCTGCGAGCAAGACCCGACTGGGCGGGACGTATCGCAGTGCATCACGGCTCACTTGCACCGGAGCTAAGAACCTGGGTTGAGCAAGCACTAGCTGATGGAAAACTAATCGCAGTGGTGTGCACCAGCAGTCTGGATCTAGGTGTCGATTTTGCTCCGGTGGATCAAGTCATCCAGATCGGTTCCCCCAAGGGGACTGCGCGATTGGTTCAGCGCGCCGGACGAAGCGGTCACTCGCCTGAGAGAACGAGCAAGTTGGCTTTTGTTCCTGCCCATGCGTTTGAAATCATCGAGCTCGAGGCGGCCAAGCACGCGATGGATCAAAAGATAATTGAGGATCGCCGAGCGATCGATGCACCCCTAGACTGCTTGGTCCAACACGCTGTGACAGTGGCACTCGCCAAACCTTATTCTAGGCAGGAGTTTCTCGATGAGGTCCGTTCGACCCAAGCGTATCGCAACCTGGCCGACGAGCACCTCGATTGGGTTTTAGACTTTGTCACCACCGGCGGTTGCTTGCACGCTTATAAAGATTTTCATCGTGTCGCGATTGAGTTTGGCAGGTATACGGTTCGAGACCAAGGGATCGCACGGCGTCATCGGATGGCCATCGGCACGATAACCTCAGACATGATGATGCAGGTCCAGTACATCAGCGGGGGTAAGATCGGTTTCGTTGAGGAATCGTTTGCGGCCAAGCTCAAGCAGGGGGACAAGTTTCTGCTCGGTGGCAAGCTGCTGCAAATGGACTGGATTCGCGAGGGTACCGTGTGGGTTCGCAAGGCCAAGGGGGATCCGACGGCCGTTCCGCGTTGGCTCGGAGGCAACATGCCCTTGTCGAGCGAGCTTGCCGAGGGCGTTCGGCGCTGGATCGACGCGATAGCTCGAGGGGACACACTTCCCGAATCGCTCGAATCTCTGGGCGATTTGATGGAACTCCAGAGGCGATGGAGTCATATCCCTACACGAGACGAGGTTCTTGTGGAACGATGCACCAACCGCGATGGTGATTCGCTGATGCTCTATGCATTCGAAGGGCGTTCCGTGAGCGAAGGGCTCGGCGCCTTGTTGGCTTATCGAATCTCCCGCGAGCGCAGCAATACGATTTCGATCGCCGTCAACGACTACGGAGTCATGCTTTATTCGCCGGAGTCGCTGGGTATCGACACCGATTCGCTCCCTCGATGGCTGGTCCAGAAGGACCTCGAGCAAGACATCTTGTCGAGTTTGAATGCGACGGAGTTGACGCGCCGTCGATTTCGAGATATCGCTCGTATTGCAGGCCTGATTCATACCGGCATCCCTGGCCAATCGAAATCGATGCGGCATCTGCAAGCCTCCACGAGCATGGTGTTCGATGCATTGAAACAGTACGATGAAACGAACTTGCTACTGTGGCAGGCAAGCGACGAAGTACTGGCCGACCAACTTCAAATCCAGAGGCTCAAGGGTGCATTGCGCCGCATGGAGGCTTGCCGATGGATCCACAAGGATCTCGAGCGATGGACCCCCTTTTCATTTCCTCTGATGGTCGAAAGAATACGGGATCGGATCGGAAATGAGTCTCTTGCCGATCGCATCAAGAAAATGCAAAATCAGCTTGAGAAATCCGCAGTCGAATCCGCAGTCGACAAGCCAACCCGAAGCAGCAAGATCAACAACAAGAAAGTTTAGTGTGCTCATCGAACACGGAGGTCATCGGCTCGAACTTTTCCCAAGCGGAGCGATCCTCTGGAACTCGACGCTGCTGGTCGCCGATCTGCATTTAGGCAAGGAATCGGTTTTCCAGAAATCAGGGTTGGCGATTCCCACGGGTGCCACCGAGCAGACGCTCCTACGACTCCAGGATCAGCTTGCAAGTTCAAGCGTCGAAAGACTGGTTGTACTCGGCGACCTACTGCATGCGCCTGCCGGTTGGACTGCGGACTTGGAGAGACTTCTGGGCGATGCGTTGCAAGCGGCACCTACCATTCGGTGGGAATTGGTCGCTGGCAACCACGACCGGCGATCTCACGATAAACTCCGAAACCTCGGCTGGGTCGTCCATTCCAGTCCGGTTGCCGAAGGCCGGATGCTCTGGATGCACGAACCACCCGAAGGTCCCTCTGGCGGCCCCTCCGATGCACAACCACCGCAACAAAGCCAATCCACGTGTTCGTATGCGACGATCCTGTGCGGCCACTTGCACCCCAGCTTGAAAGTCCCTGTCGACAGGAAACAATCGGTCAGAGTCCGATGCTACTGGATCCGTCCAGATTCGATCGTCTTGCCTGCTTTTGGCGGTTGGGTAGGGACGCATCCGATCGAGCAAGGCAAGCAGGACCGAATCATCCTATGTGTCGAGGATGAATTGATCGAATGGAAACTCTAAAGAGGCTGATGAATCACGACGGCAGAACACCCGATCGAGTCCAATGTTGGACCTTACCGTAGCACGGCCCTCTGAGGTCGCGCGGGCCCACGGCCTCGGAGGGCCGTGCTACTACTCGTCTACCCTTTTATTGCCAAGCGTTTGCAGTTCTATCGCAGCGTGACAAAGTCGTTGTGGTTCAGAAGCGACCAGACCAGCAGAACTCGGTCCTTGATCGCGGTAGATTGACCTAATCCTGTATCGGGCAAACTGCGCCATTGCTGCATGGCTTGCTTGCTCGCTGCGATCATTGCATCGTCGGGCTGTATGCCAACGATCTGTAGAAAACTCTCGGCGATGAACGCATCCTCCTGTTTGGCTTGGCTGTCGATTCGCTCGGCGATTTTTACCGCCGAATCCAGAACCAATCGACTGTTGCTCAGTGCCAGCGCCTGCTGCGGAACGAT
>JBJTAQ010000104.1:0-4125 GCA_046090945.1 Pirellula sp. | reverse complement strand
CTGGTCTTTGTGATCGCCTCGGGAGCCTGGGACCAACTCTGCAGCCCTGCACCATCAAGCGAGCGGATCGAGGTTACCGTCCCGGTCAATGGACAACCTCGTCAAATCTATCGAATCACCCGCGGTGCCTTGGAACGGATTCCTGTGAAGAACACCCCTGGTGCTATGGTCGTGACGATCGAGCGACCTGCGATCGTCGAGCAGCTCGTTTCGATGGTCGACAATGGTCCGTGGAGCTACCTGCAGGGAGCCCTGAGTCGCTTGGGCCCAGGTCTGATTGAAAGCCGGATCGACACTGCAACCCAATTGATTCTTATGGCACAAATGACACTGGTTGCAAGGCAGTTACCTGCCGCAGACGCTACCTGGGAAACGATCCGAGAAGCGCAATCCTCCCAGCGCGCCGCGGTGCAGTATTTGGCGAATTCCGAGTTGGCTCGGGCTGCTGAATCTGCCGATTCAGCGATACTTCTTGCACAGCGAATCATCCGCAGCTCCTGGGAGATCGCCAAGGATCAATTCCCAAGTGTCAACTCTAGCCCGCTGGTCGTCTCTCCCTTGTCGCTCCCCCTGCACTTTGAGCTCGACCGAACACTGCAAAGTCGGCGATGGCAAGCTTACGAGCTTGCAGGCACTCCCTTTGGAGATCTTTCCAATTGGCAACAAGCCGGATGGACCAGCAATCACAGGCTGGTCGATCAAATCGACAGCTCGATCCAAATCATCTCAGGAGCAGGTCCTTCGGGTGACAACGCTCTGGTAATGCAAGCTACCAGCAGGTCCGGTCAGCCAATACCCAGCGGGTACGCTGGGACCAGCATGCGAGTGACCTCTCCGAAGATCAGGTTGCCGGTCGGTTCGCTCGTGCATATCGAGGCTCTGGTACGGATCGAGTCAGGGGTGTCTGAGTCGCAGACCGGGCTGCTCGTGAGCGACAACATGGGAGGAGAGGCTCTTGGACAGTTGGTCTCGGCCTACGACGCAACCGATGCGACTTGGCGTCGAGTGAGTCTCTTCCGAATGATCACTAGCGAAGATGGGATGGAACTGTATTTCGAAACGCGAGGTGGTGTGAAAGCTTCCCTTGCAGGCCTTAGCCTCGAATGGATCATGCCTGGACAAAATCGCAACCTTCCCATCAGCACGACCAACGAGTCGACCTTGCTGATCCCCGAAGGATCCGCCACCGGCAGGCCTGTGATCCCCTGATGCTGTGCCCCGGCAAGTAGAAACCGCCATTGATTTTGATTGAAATCGGGTTCTAATCGCCGGTCAGAGAGCGGGCAAGGATTCCGAGTTCATGATCGCAGAGCCCACAGGACATGATCCTATTGAAAACTGCGAGGGGCTGTCGGTGGTTCGTCTTAGCCGACTTATCGAGAGGATTGATCTCTGATAAAAAACACCCTAGGTACAAATCTTATCGACGACATTCCCGTAGACATCCGTCAAACGGAAATTGCGACCTGCATAGCGATAGGTCAATCGCTCGTGATCGAGTCCCAGCAAGTGTAGGATTGTCGCGTGCCAATCATGGATGTGGCATTTGTCCTCAACGGCCTCACGACCGATCTCGTCGGTCGATCCATAGCTGAAACCTCCTCGCACTCCGCCTCCGGCCATCCAGGTCGTATAGCCCTTGTTGTTGTGGTCCCGTCCATCCCCGTTTTGGGCATCCGGGGTTCGACCGAATTCCCCGCCCCAGATCACCAACGTCTGGTCGAGCAAACCCCGCTGCTTGAGATCCGACAGGAGTCCCGCGATGGGCTTGTCGATCTCGCTGCATTTATCGGGCAATTGATCGCGAAGTCGTTGGTGGTGGTCCCAGTTGCCGTGATTCAGCTCCACAAATCGCACGCCTGCCTCGATGAACTTGCGAGCCATCAAGCACTGGCGTCCAAAACCATCGGTTGGATTCTCATTGATTCCATAGAGGCCAAGCGTTTTTTCAGACTCGTCCCCCAGATCCATCAGTTTGGGCAAGGCGTCTTGCATACGAAACGCCAATTCATAGGACTCGATAACACCTTCGACGTTTGGATCGGTTTTATCGCTGGAGAGTTTGTTTTGATTGAGTTGTTGAATGAAATCGATTTGCGCCCTTTGGCTCTTGCGCGTGAGCCTTGGGTTCTCGATATCCGGAACAGGCCCACCGTTTCCGGATGGTAGGTTTCTTGCCATCGCAGGCCGAGGCCCTTGCGGCCTACCAACCTTGGTCCCTTGGTAGATCGCCGGAAGGAACGCGTTTCCATAGTTCTGAGCTGCGGCACCTTGAGGGTTCAGCGCGACAAAGCCTGGCAAGTTTTCGTTCTCGGTTCCTAAACCGTACAGCGTCCAAGCCCCGAGGGATGGGCGAACGAACTGGGCATTGCCGGTATGCATTTGGGTCATCGCCCGGGGGTGGATCGGTTGATCGCAATGCATCGAACGAATCAAGCATAGCTCATCGGCATGCTTGCCTATCTCGGGAACTAGCTCGGACAACCACAGACCACTCTTACCCCGTGGCTCGAACTTCCAAGGCGAAGCCATCAGTTTGGCCCCATTGAAGCGGCCCGTTTTACCCTCGCTCTGAGCAAGCTTGGGTTTGTAATCGAAGGTATCGATATGGGACGGACCACCTTGCATGCACAAAAAAATTACATGCTTGGCTTTGGCTGCAAAATGCGGTGGCTTTGGAGCAAGCGGGTTGCTTGAGGCACCTGAGTCCTGATCGCCCCCGAATACCCGCCGAGCCTCTAGGGTGCTCAAACCTGCAAATGCCAAATATCCAAATCCGGCGGATGCAGTTCTGAGCAATTCGCGTCTTGAAAACATGATCGGTAGTTACTTGTAGAAGAGTAAACGTAGGTCGTTCTATAGGACGAAGGTTACTTGACAATACGGAATTCGGCGGATGCCATCAGTGCTTGGCACAGTTGGCTCCAAGCACTGAAGAGGGCTTCGTCTTGAGGTTTTTGCGACGGGCTCTCTTTGGCTTTTCGCAGGAACTTCAGCGAGGCGTTGACCTCCTCAGGACTAGCCGAGCGGGAATAAGCCAGTTCGAAGGCTCTTTGAACCCTTCCCTGCGGATCCTTGGTCGACTGTGTGACACGTCTGGCAAAGGCGTCGCTCAGTTCGATCACGAACGGATTGTTCATCATGAACAATGCTTGTTCGGCAGTGTTCGATACTTCGCGGGTCCCAGTCACTGCATTGGGATCTGCGAAATCGAACACATCCAAGGCTCGAGGCAAGACGTTGCGTCCGATCGGTAAATAAATCGATCGATGGTAGTTGGGGATTTCCAACTGATTGACCGTTGGGTTCCTCATCCCTCCACCGAGCAGTCGTCGAAGATTGGTCGCTCGATCATCGTTGGGTGTTCCTGGAGCCAGAATCAGAGGGATGTTTTGGGGACCGTTTGGCCCCATGATCGCGCTTCCCATCGATGCAAAGATCGACGATTTCGGGGGATTGAGGTTGATCGAACCGCTGGCGGTGAGCATCGAATCGCGAATGACCTCGGCGCTCAATCGCTTGGAGTTTGCCCTGGCTATCCACAGATTCTCCGGATCGGCTTCGATTTGATCGGTGCTGCAATCGCTGGACAATCGGTAGACTCGCGAAGTGACAATGCTGCGAATCATCCGCTTGATCGACCACCCCTGCTGCATGAAGTCGACGGCCATGTAATCCAACAACTCGCGATGCGTGGGAGCGGGTCCGGAAAGACCGAAATTATCCGGTTCGCGCACGATCCCTTTGCCGATGAGTTGCTGCCAGATTCGATTGACCATGACCCGAGCCGTCAGAGGGTTTTCGTCCGATACAAGCCACTTGGCCAATTCCAATCGCCCGGACTTGTTCGACGGCAGGGCTTTAGGCAGATTGCCCAAGACCTGAACAAACCCCCGAGGAACTTGTTGAGCAGGCTGATCGATCTCACCGCGTACCAACACCCGAGCCTCGCGGGCTGTTTGGCGGTCTTGAACCCCCATGCAGACCGAAACGGGTCTTCCTGAATCATCGACGCTGCTGATGCGTGCACGAATCTGCGCAACGATTTGATCCAGAAGATTGGGGTTCAGACCGGGAGTGTTATTGCCGGTTCGCTGCGCTCGTCGAGCTTCGACCAACTCCTGC
>JBJTAQ010000103.1:0-1777 GCA_046090945.1 Pirellula sp. | reverse complement strand
GACTCATTGAAGATGAAATCCGAACTCAGCTAACGGGACGTGGCAGTCGCAAACGTCTTGGCGAAACGGATGGACTGTTCAAAGATCGGACCATTGCATACGAGCCCGTCGAGCTAACCAGTCGAGTTAGCACCGACAAGGTTTCGGAAGCTAAGCGAAGGCTTGAACAAGCATTTAAGGAGAAGGATCGTGTCGATGTCGCCATTGCCACGAACATGATCTCTGTCGGTCTGGATATTACGCGGCTTGGACTCATGGTTTGTTTCGGTCAACCCAAGACCAGCAGTGAATACATCCAGGCAACGAGCCGCGTAGGACGAGACGATAAACGTCCAGGATTAGTGGTGACGATCTTAAACGTGCATCACCCCCGTGACCGATCGCACTACGAGCGATTCGCTGTATTTCACGAGTCCTTCTATCGCAGTGTGGAAGCGACTAGCGTAACGCCATTTTCTCCAAGAGCCTTGGACCGTGGTTTGGCTGGTACCTTCATTGCTCTAGCCCGACATGGTCATGCTCCGATGACTCCGCCACGTGGAGCGACGGAAATTCTCAAAGAGATGCCTCGACTTCAATTCGCTATAGAACAGCTCGCGAACCGTGCCCTCGAAACACATTCGAATAGCTCGTCTCCCGAAGCAGCAGAATTACGGCAGAAAGTGGCCGATCGTTGTAAAGATTTGCTCGATACCTGGAGCACCATTGCCAAGGAACTGCACGATACCGGCGGTGCCTTGCAGTACCAAACGGAAACAGGAAGCGCGCAGCGATTGCTCTACGAGTTTCTAAATCCTGAACTTAAGAATTTACCCCCAAGACACCAGAAGTTCCGTGCAAACCGTTCGATGCGTGACGTTGAGCCAAGCGTCAATCTTTGGCTGAAAACAATCGACGGTGTCGAAATCGATGCGGAGGAAGAACAATGAGTAGAAGACCAGGAAGTCGCCCGCACGGGCAAATTCGTCAGAGCCAATTGATCACATCGTTTGGGCCAGGTTCGATGGTGGATTTGCCCAACCATTCTGTGCTCATCGGCGGACTTGATTCGTGGTCACCGGGTGGCGAAGAGATTGTCGAGCCGCGTTTGATTGAGAAGCTCAAGCTCCTCTTTGACCCACCGCTGCAGGTCCTAAAGCTCTACAGCCCACCACCTGATAATGACGATCCGACTGCGCCTCAGACCGGAGTCACTGCATGGCAATTTCCTGAGTGGTTTATCACTCAAGATGTGGACCGAGACGCTAGCATTGGATTCGTTCGTGCGAGAATGCTGGTGCACCGGAACTTGCTTTCAAAGGGGAAATTCATTGATAATGACAAGAAAAAGCGAACCGTGGTTCCTGTTCGCTTTGTTCGTGCGTGCCGAAATGGGCATATCGGTGACATCGATTGGTATAGCTTTGTGCACGGAGGAAACACGGAGTGCCGACGTCAACTATGGATCGAGGAACGTGGTACCAGCGGTGACCTTGCGGAAGTTTATGTTCGCTGTGAATGCGGCAATGCTGAACGCAGCATGGCTTTGGCGATCGAGTCGCCTGAATCCATGTTGCGATGTGATGGAAAGAGGCCGTGGCTCGGTGCTTACGCCAACGAGAAATGCGGTGAGCCTAACCGTTTGCTTATCCGAACCGCAAGCAACGCGTACTTCACTCAGTTGATGAGCGTCATCTCATTGCCGGATCGAAATGTTGAACTTCGTGAAGCGGTTGAACTTGTGTGGGACTTCATCGGCGAGGTGGCGGATGTGGGTGAGCTCAAGTATGAGAGAAAG
>JBJTAQ010000102.1:0-1801 GCA_046090945.1 Pirellula sp. | reverse complement strand
CATTTTCGACGGACGGCTATCGCAATCGACCGACAATATCTTGTCGGGCCTGGTCTATCTGTTCGCGTCGCAGCAGGTTGGAACATCTTCAGCGCCGATCATCACGCGCATGAAGAACCTAGAAGGCAAATCGACGGGAGGTGGACTATTTGTGGTTAATACAGGACCACTGATTATAGGTGGTGTCGCTGCGACAGGTCCCAACGGAATTGAAGTCGCTGGCAATGCGACAATCATTGCACGCAGTCCAATCACCATTGCAGAAAACATCACCGCCGTCGGAGACCTGGTGTTTATCGCTCAGGAGAACTCGGGATCCAATGACAACATCCTCCTTGAAAGCGGTTACTCCGTACAGTCTCAAACTGGTAAGGTCCGATTTGAAGCAGGTGATAATATCACCTTGCTGTCAGGATCCTCCGTGACGGCGTTTACCATGATTGAAGCGCTTGGCGACTACGGGAATCTCGACCCCCAAGGAACCCAGATCAGACTGCATGGTGCATTGATCGCGCCGATCACCATCATTCGTGGCAACGATCAAGATGACACGATTGTCATTGAATCCACTGCTTCCACCCAAGGTGTTACGGTTGCCGAAGGTGGACTCGGATCGGATACCTTTACGAACAATTATGCCGACAGTTCGTTCACCAACCCAATCGTAGTATTTGGTGACAAGCTGAACGTCACCTACAGCACCTCGACGCGAAGCATCACATCGTTTGCGACCACTGCCTCTGGAACCGGATCGACCGATAACCTAACCAACAACGGTGGACTGGCGGTTCTGGTCGGTGGGACTGCAGGAGACACATTGACAGGTTCCTCGGATGCTGATTGGTTCATCGGTGACGAGGCTCAGATAGACTTTACTAACAACCGCATCCTCCGTATCTCGACATCCAATTCCGGGGTCGGTTCCGCCGATTCGATCTCGGCCTTTGATGGTAATAACTTTGTCCTGGGCGGGGCCGGAGGGGATTCGATTACTGCCGGAGTTGGTGTTAACAACATCCTTGGTGACGAGGGTATTTTCGAGGTCGATTCCTCTGGAAATCTCCTACTAGCTCAATCCAGCAACGCCTCGATTGGAGCCGCAGATACCTTTACTCTCGGATCTGGCACGTACCGCGTGATCGCTGGTGCGGGAAGCGAGACGATTCAACTCGGAGCAGGCTACAACTTCGTCATCGGTGATGCAGGTGTGATCCAAGTCAACGGGGACGGAACAACGACGATTGCATCTTCCAATCCCACTGTTTCAGGTTCGGAAACCATCACGGTACAAGAGGGCTTCAATGTCATTGTCGGAGGAAGTGGCAGCGACAACGTTTCTGTCGTCGGAGGAACTGGCGGACAAGCAAACGCTACGATCCTAGGTGACAATGGGACGATGACGTTCTCCTCACAAGGTAATTTGACAAGCATCTCCAGTCTTTTAGGTGATTCAAACGGAGCCTCCGACTCGATCAGTCTGACGTCGGGCGTAAGTAATGTCATCGGTGGAGCAGGGGCCGATCAGATCACCGCAGGGGGTGGTCAGAATACGGTCCTGGGTGACGATGGCGAAGCCTTCTTCTTTAGCGACGGAACCGTGCGACTCATCCAATCGATCAACCTCGGCTCTGGGGCCAACGATCAAATCTCCCTCAATGACGGGACCAATACCGTTATCGGTGGATTCGGCGCCGATCGATTGATACTCGGTGGTGGTACCAACTACGTCATGGGCGACGAAGCCAAACTCGAGGTCTTGACCAGCGGTGGAGTACCGACTGGAAATACTGTCCTCGAATCG
>JBJTAQ010000101.1:0-6709 GCA_046090945.1 Pirellula sp. | reverse complement strand
AAGAGGGAAAGAAAAGAAGAGAGGAAGAGAGGGGGGGAGCCAGACAGAGAGTCGTCTCGTGGTGAACGACGGGCAATCGACCCATCTCTCCACCCCAATGGACCAATGTAGTATCGAGCAACCCTCGCTGCTTGAGGTCCTTGACCAGCGCCGCTGATGGCTGATCGGTCTTCTTGCACGCACCGGGTAGTGCATCCTTGATGTTGCCATGATGATCCCACTGCTGGGTCGACGTGTAGATCTGCACGAAGCGAACTCCCCTCTCGATCAGTCTTCGAGCGATCAAGCATCGAGTCCCGTACTCCCGCGTAGCATCCTGATCGAGTCCGTACATCTTGTGGGTTTCCTCCGTCTCCTTGCTGATATCCAACGCCTCGCGGGCTGCCGTTTGCATCGCTTCGGCCAATTCGTAACTGGCCATGCGGGATTGTAAGTCGCTCTCATACGCCCTGCTCGAAAGATGTTCGGCGTTGATCTGCTTGAGCAACTCCAAATAAGCTTTTTGCGATCGTCCGGCCAAATGCGGCGGTGGATTCAGGTTGAGTATCCTCGGCTCTTGCGGGCGGATCACCGTCCCTTGATACAACGAAGGCAACCAACCATTCGACCAGCAGTCGGTGCCCAAGACCGGGAGTCCACCCGGATCGGTCAAGACCACAAAGGCCGGTAACTGCTGGCTCTCGCTCCCGAGTCCGTAAGTGATCCATGAGCCTAAAACCGGGCGTCCTTCGGTCACTCGTCCGTGATGCAAGGCATAGATCGACTGACCATGGTTGTTGACCCCCGTATGCATTGAACGAACAAGTGTGATCTCATCAGCGATCGAGCCCAAGTGAGGCACCAACTCGCTGAGTTCCATACCGCATTTCCCGTACCGTTCCCATTTCCATGGCCCCGCCCAAATTTTGGCGGAGGATTCGGCGGCATTGTCGTATTTGAGTTCCCCCGAGTAATTCTCACCGCTGCGTTTCTCGATCTCCGGTTTGCGATCGAAAAGGTCCATGTGCGAGGGACCACCCTGCATGAACATCGAAATCATCGCCTTGGCTTGAGGTACCAAATGCGGTTGCTTGGGCTTTAAATCGTAATGGATCGGTTGCAACGCCGGCTTGGGTGGTTCCCCGAGCGATTGCTGCGCAGCAACCCCAGCGATCCAAAGGGTTGCACCGGCGATCCCTTGTTGGGCAAGAAAATGACGTCGCGTGGATATGGACATTTTGAGGATAATTCCCTTGCGAGTTTCTTTGCTCAGTCGACGTACAAAAAAGCATTCGAGGATAACAACGCTTGGCACAGCAGCGCGAGAGCTTGCTGATTTGCTTTCGCCGGTTCCAACGCACCAGCGTTTGGTGCCGATGGCTGCTCTGGATTGGGCTGCATCAATATGCTCCGCTGCTGATTCAACCAAGTGGCAAGTGCGTTTTGCTGAGCCTCTGTCGGATTGGATCCATAAGCCAATTGCCACGCTCTCAGGGTCTGTGCCGTTGCGTCTTCTCCCGCCTCGCGAACCACTCGGCTTGCAAAATGCTCAGAAATCCTGACCACTGAACTGTTGTTCATGAGCATCAGCGATTGCGTGGCCACTGTGGATTGAGAGCGTCGATCGCAGTTGGGCGTCGTGCCAGCCGGATCGAACGGCTCGATCACTCCCAGTGGCATCGAGCGTCGGATTTGAACGTACACACTGCGACGATAAGCGTCTGCGACTTCTTCGTGTTTCGCGACTAGAATGCCATTCCCATCGCGAGTCGCTTTGCCAATGATAAACTGCCCAACCTCATCTGGATTCACCTTGCTCGGCTCACCATGCATTCGATGGGTCAGCATGCCGGCAGCAGCCAGCATCGAATCCCATACCGATTCGGATTGCAAGCGGCGTATGTTGGTTCGCCCGAGCCAAACATTTTGCGGATCGGTATCCAGGCCTCCGGCAGGTCGGGCTGACGAGCGACGGTAGGTGTCCGATAAGAGAATCTCGCGCGACAGCCGTTTTCTGCTCCATCCCGACTGTACCAATTCCCGCGCCAACCAGTCGAGCAACTCCGGGTGGGTCGGTCGCTCGCCGAGCATACCCAGATCCCCTGGATTTGACGAGATCGCGCGGCCGAAATGATGCATCCAGGTTCGGTTGACGATCGAGCGTGTGAGCAGCGGATGGACACCTTGGGTCAGCATCTTTGCGAACTGCAAGCGTCTACCGCTGGTCGATAGGTTGGGGTCATCTGCTGGGATTTTGTCGTGCTCACCAAGGATACTCAGGCCCCCAGGATTGATTGGATCTTTGGGTTGTTGAAAGTCCCCGCGATTGAACAGGAACGTGGTGGGTGTTTGGTTTGGGACTTCGGAGAAACTTGCGAGGAAGAAATCCCGAGGTCTTTTGGTTTTGATCTCCGATTGCAGAGTTTCATACTTTTTATTGAACTCATTGATACGAGCACCGTCGTAGAGGGTTGCGCTACCGCGGTCCACGTTCAGACTCGGGAAATCCCGAAGGAGCTTCTGCTGTTCTTCGGACCGCTTATCGGCCGCCGTCGAGCGTGCAAGTTTTGCGGCCTCACGCTGCTCCTCGGGCAGTTTCATCAACTCCTTTTCGAAGATATCGTTGACGATGCCATCGAGTTCCATAAGACGTTTGGTTTCGAGTTCCGAGAGTTCCTTGTCGACGTCAGCAGCCTTTTGCCGCTCCTCGGCAGACCAAAGGTTGACCAATCGGGCCCCTTTGCCTCGCCAGTTTTTCCAATCCAGTCCTGGTTCAAATAGAGCGCGGATACGGTAGTAGTCTCGCTGCGAAATCGGATCGTAGCGATGATCGTGGCACTGGGCGCATCCTACCGTCAATCCTAGGAATGAACTTGAAACAATCTTAATCGTGTCGACAATAACATCGTTTTTAGCGATGTTTTGATCGACGCCCTGGTGTTCGGTTCCATCGGGTGCGGTTCTTAAAAATCCAGTAGCAGCGAGCAATCGCTGGTTGTCTTGGGTTAGGTTTTCCCAAGGTTGCGGGACAAGTTCATCCCCTGCGAGTTGTTCGATCACGAATTGATCATAAGGTTGATCGGCGTTGAAACTTGAGATTACATAATCCCGATACTGCCAAGCCCACGGTCGCTCGGTGTCTTGTTCGCTGTATCCATCGCTATCGGCATATCCAGCTACATCCAACCAATGCCTTCCCCAGTGTTCCCCGTAACGGGGGTCTGCTAGAAGTCGATCGACAAGCCGTTCGTACGCATCGATACTCGTATCCGAAACGAACTCCTGGGATTCCTCAATCGTCGGTCCAACACCTAGCAGATCGAAAGACAATCGACGTATCAGTGTCAATCGGTCCGAAGTTTGCGCGATCGGTATCTGCTTCTCGAGAAGCTTGGCAAGCACAAAAGCATCGATAGGCGATTCGCTTCGGCTAATATCCGGCGACGGGATCGTAGGCACCGAGACTTGGGCAACCGGCTGAAAGAGCCAGTATGTGCGTTCTTCCTCGGTCCAGTCTTCGAGGCTTGGAGTTTGGGGTTCTTCACGCTTGGTCCGTGCACCTTGGTCGAGCCAACGGCGCAGGATTTCTTTTTGGGCATCGGGAATGGTTTTGCCCCCGGGTGGCATTTCCCCGGATTGGACTCGTTGCATCATCAAGCTGTCCATGGAGGATCCCGGCGCGATCGCGCTACCGGAGTCTCCCCCCGTTTTCATCAGATGGACTAGCCTCAAATCGAGCCCAGCTTCGCGGTGATCTTGTTCGCCGTGACAGTGAAAACAGTGGGCCTTAAGGATCGGTCGCACGTCGGTTTCAAAGTGGACCTGTTCCTGCGATTGCCCTTGGGTCTTGCTGCACAAAACATTCAAGACGGCAAGACCAATCAGGGGCAGAACCGCTTGGGAGAGCGTCTGTCGAATCGCAAGCATTTCGATTCAAAGGGGGTAGGTGAGGGTAAACAGGAGGGGCGGGCGCTCCCGCTCCGGTATTATACCACAAAATCTACTATGGATGATTTTCCAAAAAACTCGTTCATGGCTCGGTCTAACGGCTGCCCCTAACTGCTTTTTTTGGAATCGGCGTTCAAGGCGTTACCGATGTACTGTGAATGATTTAAAGTTGCAGCGTTGGATATTGTGCCGAACCTGCAGAGGATGGAGTGCCAATATGTCCGCTAGCTTGCAGGTCAACGATAGATGCCGCGGTCGCAGAGCCTTAGCTTGGATTACTTGATGTGACGATACAGGAATTAAATTAGCTCAGGCAGTTTCCAACGCATGGCGTAGAGTTTTTAACCACAGAGGCACAGAGGGGGGGAGTTCGAGTGCTAGCGTTGAGCAACTGGTTTTTCGATCTCAGGGACCTTGAGGCGAACGGTTAGGATATAAGGTGCTTGATCTTTTTCCCAATGCCCGTAAGTCGTTGTAACGACGGTTCCGTCGGGAAGTACCTCGACGCCTGGATAGGCGCAATCGCCACTCTTGTAGTTTCTCTTGAGGAGAATTCTGAAGTCACCCGGCTTGCCGCTAACAAGGTCCTCGTAGCGGCCCACCCAGGCCACCCAGCTATTTGCCGTAGGGCTGGTGTTGCCTTGGCTGGGTATGTCGCGAAAGGAAATAAAGAGTCGGCCATCGGGCAAAACCTGAGCCGTATGGCGATCGCCGGTCAGAGCATTGGGCAAAGCGCGAGGTGCTGTCCAAGAGTTCATCTCGTCGTTGCTGAACACGATGTGTGAATTGGCTTTTCGGCGATTTTCGCGGAGCAAGACTGCGATTTGCTTTTTGTCAGGCGACAACACGGCTCCTGGTTCGCAAAGATGCACTTCCGAGGATACAAAGATCGGTGCGGGATCGGACCAACTCTCACCTGCATCGGTGGTCGTGGTTTGGTAAAGAGTAAAGCGTCCTCGGACTGGATTGGATTTGGCGTTGAAAAACCTGCCGTCGTCATGGAACAGGGCTGTGTAATGTCCGGGCTTAGAAAGTACCGGAACGACCGATGCCATCGTCACGATGCCACCGAAATTGCCGATCGGCTTAAGCTCTGTCCAACTCGCGCCGTCATCGTCGCTGATCGATTGACGTACCGGATAGAGTCCGCTGAACAACAGGATTCGCTTTTTGCCATCTGCCTTCACAATTCGGTGGATGGTCGGCGTTTCCTTGGAGGTTTCCCAACTCTTGGGGGTCGGCAGATGGTTCGACCAAGTTACCCCGCCGTCGTCACTTCGCTTGTAGAGAATCGGCCCTTTGCCGTGCCCCTTGGGGTAGACGCATAGAATAGTCTTTCCGTCTTCGAGCAAAAGTGTCGTCGGATGGCCGAGGTACTGACCGGGCTGCCGATCCACGATGACTTGCAAGTCCCTTCGATCATCCAGGTCGATTGTCGGGACTTCGACATCTCCGGCAAACGTGCAAGTGCCAATCAACAGCATCGAGGATGCAAACCAAGTCAATCTAAAAAGTAGCATGGAATGAAAAAGTGGTAAAAAGAGATAGTTTGTACTGAACTGCATTTATTATAAGCCATCCATGCTGGGCTATGGGACCTACCGGATCCGTTCGAGCTTGGTCACGCGACCGGTGCGTACCCATTCAGCAACAAGGATATCTCCGTTTCGATCGAAGCAAGCGTCATGAGGATGGACGAATTTTCCATCAAGCCACATAGCCTCGTCCTCACGAACACCCTTGGTGTCCCGCACTCGCTCGACATCGCTACCAAGTTGTGCAAGCACCTTATAGCTCCGATCGAGCAGAGAAACCCTTGCACCGAGTTCAGGAACTAGCAGCAGTTCCTTTTGACAATCGATGTTCGCAGGCAATCCAAATCCGCTGATGGTTTCGAGGTACTTGCCGGTGATGTCGAAAACCTGAAGTGTGTTATGAGCTCGATCGGTAACGACGATTTTTGGGTTTGCCGCATCGCGATCATCGATCCACAAACCGTGAGGTGTATTGAATTTTCCGTTGCCTTCGCCTGCCCCACCGAACGAACCGAGCCATTTGCCATTGTCGTCATAGCGATGGATATGGAACGCCCCATAGCCATCGGCGAGTAACAAACCTCCCTGCGGTAAAAACGCGAAATTTGTTGGCATGAAGCGATCTCGGCCCCAAACCTTTTTGGGCTGGGTGTACTCTTCTTGGTTGTAGATCTTCGACTCCTCGGGTGCCCGCTTGGTCCATATCTCTTTACCATCAAGCGTCAGTTTGGCGAACGCTTTGACCTGTTGATAAGCTGACACGTAGAGAAATTCCTCGCTACCTTCTTTACGGACTTCGAGGCCATGCCCACCTCCTTGGTATTGACTACCGAACGCCTTGATAAATTTGCCCGACTCATCGAACACAAAAATGGACGGATGGTCTTTGAGATTCTCGCGGCCTTCGTGGATGACATAGATTCTGTTTTGTGAATCGACGGCGACGTTGTGAGTGGTTTGCCAAGTGTATTCGGCGGGTAGTTGAACGAAGTGGTGTTTGACTCGATACTGAAAATCACCTGTGCCGGTGACGATATCAGCCTTGGAGTGTCTCATCGGGGCACTAAAAGTGCGGTTTGCTCCCAGCACCGAAACCAAGGCAGTTCCGGTGATCGCGCTCTTTAGAAATCGACGGCGAGAGGATGGTTTGGACATAGCTTAAGCCGATCGGCAATTTCGGTGGCATCGTGACGATGGCATCGGTCGTTCCGGTACTTTCTAAGCCCAGACATTACACAGCCCTGTTC
>JBJTAQ010000100.1:0-5590 GCA_046090945.1 Pirellula sp. | reverse complement strand
GCCGTCATCGTCAGTTTCCTACCGATGTTCTTCATCACCGGAATGATGGGACCGTATATGTCCCCGATGGCGCTGAATGTACCAGTGGCGATGCTCATGTCGATGCTCGTTGCCTTCACAATCACACCGTGGCTTAGCTACCATGTTTTGAAACATGGCTTTGCACACCAGGATGATTCGTCGACGTATGAAAGCAGCGAAGTTGTTACCAATATCAGTAGCCATGCAGCCTACGACCCGGAGTCTGTCAGCAAGACGCTGCTCTATCGGACCTTTCGACCGATCATGGCACCGCTTCTGAAGAACCGGTTCAGGGCATTGGCGTTTCTGGCGATCATCGGCGGACTGACTTTCGCGGCCATGGGATTAGGGGCGCTGAGAATGGTCCCTTTGAAAATGCTGCCGTTTGATAACAAGAATGAGTTCTTGATTCTGCTAGATATGAACGAAGGGACCACGCTCGAGAGAACTTCGGCAGTCATGCAGCAGATCGAAGATCGAATCGCTCAAGAACCCGAGGTGATCGACTACACCAGCTACAGCGGTTGTCCTAGCCCCATCGACTTCAATGGGCTCGTGCGCCACTACTACCTTCGCGGAGGAACCCACCAAGGTGAAATCCGTGTCAATCTAGTCGGCAAAAAGAATCGTGTGCAGCAAAGCCATGCGATCACCCTGCGATTGCGAGACGAATTAACTCAACTGGCGACTCAGTCCGGCGGAAAGCTTCGACTCGTCGAACTCCCTCCAGGTCCACCTGTCCTGGCCTCAATCGTCGCTGAGGTGTATGGACAAAGCGAAACATCCTATCGCGAACTACTTGAGTCGGCCAAAGTGGTTCAAAGGCGACTGGAACGCGAGCCAGGGGTGGTCGAAGTCGACGATATGACTGAGTCACCGATGGTACGATGGACGTTCGTACCCGATCAGGAGAAAGCGGCGTTGGCAGGGATCAGCGTCAGCGATATCGCTGACGCAGTTCGAACCGCGTCGATCGGCGAGACCAGCGGACTGCTGCGCGTCCCCTCGGAACGACGCCCCTTGGAAATCATCGTTCGGCTATCCCAAGAACTGAGGCAAGATCCGCTGGAACTCAGCCAACTGGCCGTGCGAGGTCAAAACGGCTCGCTGGTCCGGTTGAACGAAATCGGCCGTTGGCAACAGGATAGCGTCGGTCAAACGATCTACCACAAAAACCTCCGCCGAGTCGCTTATGTGATGGCCGAGACGGCCGGACGTCCACCTGCCGATTGCATCGTCGACATTCTCGCCGATCAAGTTACCGAGGATCGACTCACATCGAGCGACTCCTTTGTGGCTCCGGGCACAGCTAGACCGATCGAGTCCCGCACCTTTCTAAAAAATGGTTCCGGGATCGCTTGGGGGCTGCAAGAAGGCCTGACAGCTCGATTCTCCGGCGAAGGGGAATGGCAGATTACCCTCGACGTCTTTCGCGATCTGGGACTGGCATTCGCAGCCGCGATGGTTCTAATCTACATCATCTTGGTCGCACAGACCGGATCCTTCTTGATCCCAGTGATCGTGATGCTTGCCATACCCCTGACGGTGCTCGGAGTAATGCCAGGCTTCTACTTGCTCAATCAAATGGCCGCGACGAACATCGGTGGCTATGCAGATCCAGTATATTTCACTGCAACGGCAATGATTGGAATGATCGCCCTTTCAGGAATTGTCACCCGAGACTCGATCATCTTGGTGGACTTTATGGAACAAGCAGTCCGCAATGGTCGCCCTCTGTTCGATGCCATCTTGGAGAGTCGAGTCGTTCGGTTGCGACCGATTCTATTGACCGCTGGAGCGGCGATGCTATCGGCAGTTCCGATCACCCTCGACCCGATCTTTTCTGGATTGGGTTGGTCGCTGATCTTTGGGTTGATCGCCAGCACGATCTTCACTCTTTTTGTGATTCCGGTGACCTACTGGCTGTTCTACGCTGGGCGAACATCGATCGCTAAGCAGCCGGGGTAGCCCTGGCGGAAGCAGCTACCGGGAATCGGATCGTGAACGCTGTCCCTTTGCCAACCGTACTCTCCACACGGATTCGGCCCTTGTGCTCGTCGATAATCTGCTTGCAAGCCGTCAGGCCAAGCCCCGTACCACCTTTGCCTGAGGCATCAGGACCAGTCTTGGTTGTAAAGAAACGGTCGAAGATTTTAGGTAAGACCTCTTTGGGTATACCCGATCCGTTGTCGCGCACGGTGAGAACCACCGAGTTGGACTTGGGCTCATGCTTGACGACAATCCGGATCGTTCCGTTTTCCTTGATCGCTTGACGTGCGTTGGTAATCAAGTTCAGCAAGAGGCGCTGAAGTTGGCCAGCCGAGCCCAAGATCATTGGAACGGTTGAAAGTTCCTTCTCGACCGCAACGCGATACTTTTGAAGTTCTTTTTCGAGCAGCACTAAGGAGTCTTCAACGATCGCAACCAAATCGATCGGGTCGTTGGCGCTCGATCCAGAACGGGATAATCCAAGAACGAGGCTGGTGATTTTTGCTCCGCGATTGGCGGCATCGAGAATACGCGTTAAGGCTTTTTCACGCGTCGCCTCATCCTTGTGCCGCAGCCCCAGCTTGGCATAATTCAAAATCGTCATCAGGATATTGTTGAACTCGTGGGTCGTGGTGCTGGAAAGTTCACCGACGGCAGCAAGACGCTCGCATTGCAGGAGCCTGTGCTCGAGTTCACTGATCCATCGCTGTGGGTCGCTGTCGACTGGTGGCTGTGTATTGGTTGAGTCCATAGAATCTGTATCGGATTCTGAGGCCCGGGTATGCAACAGGATTGCTCTCCAAGGTGCATTTGTGCTAGGAAATATTCCAAGAATTGCAAGGATGAACCTGTTTTCATTAAACCCCAGCAAACCGTACAAGCATGAACAGCTTAGAAACCCTCGAGACAATGCTAGCAATCGCGCAACAAGAGGGGATTGAGGTACGCAGCGAGTGGCTCTCAGGGGTACGGGGTGGGTTGGTCAGGGTTGGGACCAAGGCGATGTTGTTCGTCGATGAAGCTCTATCGGTTCCCGAGCAGCTCGAGCAGGTGCGCATGGCGTTAGGGTTGCTCGATTGGTCCGGCACGCCGCATGCGGATCAGATGGAGCAGTGCCTGTTAAGGTAGCGGGGTATCATGAGATTATGAAGCATTCGCTCGTTTTAGCGATCTTGTTTTTAATGCTGTGCGCATCATATTTCCAGGCTGAAGCATCGCAGCCGAATGTTTTGTTGATTGTCGCAGATGATTTGGGCCTACACGACCTTGGATGTTACTCGACGGATCTGCTGGAAACACCGCGGTTGGATCAGTTGGCAGGCGAGTCGATGAGGTTCACTCGCGCGTATGCACCTGCACCGGTTTGCAGTCCGACGCGGGCCGCGATTCTTACGGGACTGGCCCCGGCGAGGTTGAAGATCACAGTATGGGCTGAAGCGGCACTGAATCCGCCAGAGAGCAAGCCGATGCGACCTGGTAAATCGCTGCACGATTTGGATTTGAAGTACATCACGCTTGCCGAGCAATTCCGGTCGGCCGGTTACTCGACCGCTTTGGTCGGCAAATGGCACCTTGGCGATGCATCGCACTTTCCCGAATCGCAAGGTTTCGACATTCATATCGGTGGAAATCATTGGGGGGCGCCATCGAGTTTTTTCTTTCCTTATCGGGGTGCTCGGAGCAATGGCGAGTATCGCTATGTCCCAGGGCTTGGGAAAGGCAAACAGGGAGAGTATTTGACTGATCGGCTAACAGACGAGGCCATCGGCGCGATCGATGCGGCCACGGAGCACAAGAAGCCCTTTTTCGTGATGTTGACCCACTATGCGCCCCATACGCCAATCGAGGCACCTCGTCAGATCGAGAAGCGATTCGAGTCCAAGCGTCAGGCCGACTCTCACCATCAGAATGCTGGATATGCTGCGATGGTTTATTCGCTAGACCAGAACATTGGACGATTGCTGGATCATCTCAAAGCGCAGAGGCTGGACGAAGATACGATCGTGATTTTCACCAGTGACAACGGAGGCTACATCGGTATCGACGGTCAAAGAAATCTGCCGGTCACCAGCAATCATCCATTGCGATCTGGAAAAGCTTCGCTCTACGAGGGAGGCTTGCGAGTACCTTTACTGATCCGATGGCCCAAGTCCATTTCTGCTGGCACGTTGTGCGATGAACCTGTGATCCTGACGGACTTGTATCCGACTCTGGGCAGTCTCTGCAAGTTACCCCAGATGCTACCAAGCGATGGGGTTGATCTTTCCAATTTATTGATGGACAAGGATGCGGAACTTCCGTCGCGGAGCCTCTATTTCCACTTCCCTCATTATTACCACGCCCCAGAGACGACACCTTGTAGTGCCCTGATCGATGGAAACTGGAAGTTGGTCACCTATTACGAGACGCATCATCAAGAGCTTTACAACCTCGAACTCGACCCCAGCGAAAAAACCAACTTGTTCGATCGCGAGCCTCAAAGAGCCAAGGGTTTGTCCGACCAACTGAGCAAGTGGCTCGAATCGATCGATGCCGAAATGCCGACGCGGAATTAATCGCGAATCCGTGACACAGAGTCCTTCGCGGTTTCGGGCCGGAGGTTCAGTCGTTGTAAGTGCCATTGCCGAGGCTTAGGAAATTCCAATTTTGCTGGGCCCATTGCTCGATGGCAACGGCGGGAATCGTTTGAACGTGGCCGTCGAAATAGAGGTAGTTGGCCAAGCTCTTGCTGTGACGTTTGTGGTCGATCAGCAGTTGGACTAGCTGTACTCGTTTCTCTGGGTTTTGCTCATAAAACCAGCTTCGGTCGTTTTCGTTGTTACCAGCGTCCTCGTAATATTGAATGCTATTGCTCGAGTTGCCTTTGGCTTCGTCGATGGAGATCCAAGAGTTTCTTCGGTATCCGAGACGTTTTGTGGAGGTTGGGCAAATGTTGACGATCTGGATATCCCGGAGTTGATCGGTTCTGAAATCCGATTCGGTCCGGAAGTCAAAGTGAAGCTGTCTTAGGTTGCTCGAGCACTGCATCCGTCGTGCGGCTTCCCGGGCGGCTTGGACGGCTGGCAGCAGCAGAGCGGCGAGTATCGAGATGATGGCGACGACGACCATCAGTTCGACGAGGCTTAGACCGTTCCGGAGATCTTGGTGTTGGGTCTTTTTGGTCATGGCGGGCTCGATTGAGAACATCATGGTAGGATCCTCTGGAGGATGCTGTATGGGCATAAAAAAAACCCGGCTTAGTATTTCTACCAAGCCGGGCTTCTATTTTGAAATCCGGTGTTCAGGGCAGGTCGTGAGAGACCAACCCGTTTGGACGAGCTTCATTGATGTCGTTTTGCGTTCACGTTTTCATAAAGCCCGAGGGCTTTACGTTCTAATTATCCTTAGAAAGGAGGTGATCCAGCCGCAGGTTCCCCTACGGCTACCTTGTTACGACTTAGTCCCAATCATCAAGTTGACCTTCGGCGCCTGCTTCCTTACGGTTAGCTCAGCGACTTCGGGCCCCCCCAATTCTCGTGGCTTGACGGGCGGTGTGTACAAGGCTCAGGAACACATTCACCGCGGTATGCTGACCCGCGAT
>JBJTAQ010000099.1:0-3250 GCA_046090945.1 Pirellula sp. | reverse complement strand
AACCAAAAGGGAGGTGTGGGAAAGACCACGACGGCGGTCAATCTGGCTTGGGGGCTGGGACTGGCTAACCTCAAGACGCTTCTGGTCGACCTGGATCCCCAGTGCAACGCGACCACCGGACTAGGATTCTCGCCGCTCGATCGCCACCCGCTTTTGGGTGATCAGCCCTTGAGAGACTCGATTCTGCCTTCGAGCCTGGAATCCCTTCAAGTTCTTCCGGGTTGCCGAAGTTTCCAAGATGTCGATAAGCTTGAAAAAGGGACCCAAAGCCGCCGTCAGTGGCTCAAGCAGCATCTCGATGCCGAGACCGGGGTCTACGATGCAGTCGTGATCGATTCTCCTCCATCCCTAGGGGAACTGACCCAGGCGGCTTTGGCTAGCAGCACCGAGGTCATCATGCCCATCCAGTGCGAGTACTATGCCATGGAAGGCCTGACTCAAATGATCCACGTTATCCGGGACATCATGCACAAAGAACCCGGAAGACTGACCTTCGGCGGGATACTGTTGACGATGTTCGACCCAAAATTTGAGCTCACTCACGAGGTAGATCGCGAAGTTCGGGATTTCTTTGGCGACATCGTTTTTGATACAAGAATTCCGAGGGACATCGTTTTCAGCGAATCCCCGAGCCACGGACAGAGCGTTCTGAGCTACGCTCCCAGATCCCGCGGCGCTAGAGCCTATATTGAACTTTGCATGGAGGTACTCGATCGTGACGAAAGATAGACGACTCGGACGCGGACTGGCCGCCCTCCTGGGCACCCCTTTAGACGAAGTCATCGCTTCTAGAACCGACGCATCCAACGAAACACCCCCAGGTGTCGAATCGATCCCCCTTGGAAACACCGAGGGGGCAAAGCTAGCAAATACGGAACTTAGGTCTTTGGAAATCGATGTTTCAATGATCGATCCAAACCCGTTCCAACCTCGCAGGCAGTTCAGTGACCAAGAACTCGATTCCCTTGCCGAAAGCATCAAGGAGCATCAGCAACTTCAGCCGATTTTGGTCCGACGCGCCGCCGATCGCTACCAACTGATCAGTGGCGAACGACGCTTGCGGGCAACGATCCGCGCCGGGCTAAAGAGCATAAGGGCCGAAATTCGCGAGGCCGATGATCGTCTCGTGGCCGAACTTGCAATCATCGAAAACCTCCAGCGAAAGGATCTAAACGCCATCGAAAAGGCGATGTCGTTCAAACGTTACTTGACGGAACATCGCTGTACCCAAGAGGACCTTGCCAAACGACTGAAAATCGATCGCAGCACGATTGCCAACATGATGCGTCTGCTCGAACTTCCCGATGCCATCACCGATTCGATCCAGCGCGAAGAGATCAGCGCCGGACATGCCAAGGCTCTGCTAAGCTTAGGTAGCGAACGAGAACAGCTGTTGTTTGTTCAAAGGATAAGGCAAGAGGGTTGGAGTGTTCGAGAGACCGAAGCTAGGGTGGCTCAAGCCGTTGCCGAGGCGGCCGAGGATGAAGACTCGATTCTCAAGGCGATGCCCCGACGTCGATCGTCCAAGACCGAGCAGATCGCCGCCTTGGAACGAGAGTTAAAGCTCGCCCTAGGGACCATGTGCGACATCAGCCAGACGAGCCGGGGTCGTGGCCGTATCACCATCCACTTTACCAGCATCGAGGAATTCGATCGATTGCGCAGACTGCTTGCAGAGTCATCGAGCTCTTCGTCTTCTAATCGCAAAGCCGCTTAAGGGGAATCAGAATCCTGCGGACTCGGAGTATTGTCTCCTGAGCTTGCGGAGCTCGTTCCAAACCAGCATCTAAGCCATGCTGCGATTTGGATAAGAATGATGGTCGATACGAAGAATGCGGCCAAAACAGCGAAGAAAAGAACTCGTGCATCCTTCATTCCGGCTCCATGGAGGATCGCCGCTGCGAGGATGGCGATTGCTATTCCACCGCTGATGCCAAGGACTAGCCGAGCAACCCAAGGCTTCTTGGCGGCGTGTAACCAAGGGTCCCCAGGGCAGTTCGCAAGCAGATACTCTCGTAATTGATCGAAGTTCTTTAGGGTCGCATCGCTTGGAGTTCCATCATGCTTCCTAGCATCGTAGGCAGCACCCGAGTACACCTCGACAAAGCCCTGCGGCGTGTAGATACGCAACGCGGCAATGCCACGATCGGTCGCTTGCTCGATTCTTCGAATCTGATCCGTTTTCATCCGAACCCTCCGGACGCTTGTTCCAAACGGGTAAAAGTATTTCAAACAGTGGATGAATATAATTTCATTCGAATGCGGATCGACGACGATTGCCGCAGGCTTGTTGGCAAAAGCACCCGTCCAAAATCGAAATGCAAAGACTCCGTCTGGAAGGTCGGGATCTTCGGGAATACCCGCTTCTTGGGCCGTCGGTTGCGGCTCTTGTCTAGCAAGCAAAACAAAGAACCAAAAGTAAGCCGGAAGACAGAGCAACGCGAGTACTAGCAGTAGATTCCAAGGGAACCGAATCGAGCGATCCAACCAGAGGACCAAACCCGAGCAGAGGAGTCCCGCCAAACCCGAACAGATCCAAATAATGCGGAAAGCGAGACTCTTGGACGACATTGACAACTTCCTATTATCCAACCTCCCAAGCCTCCATTGAAACAGGTTCGGAAGGTCGACCCCAATACTTCAGTAGCTGCACTTATTTTAATCGATCCACAACCCTTTCAGGGCTGGCTTTCAGGTTTGTTTGTATTAGCCAGGCTAATTTTTAATGCAGGTTTTCCTTAGCCGAGTGGTATGGAAACCGAATCGGTGCAATTGCTAGACTCCGCTGGGCAGGGTGGGCCTTTACAGGATCGGCTCGCTGCTACGGGCAGGAGAGACTGGATGTACAAACTACTTTTATGCATACGCTACCTCAGGACGCGATGGATCGCTTTGGCCTCGATCGTCTCGGTGATGCTCGGCGTAGCGACCTTGATCGTCGTCAACAGCGTGATGGATGGCTTTACTTCCGCGATGAAAGATCGCATGCATGGAATCCTTAGCGATCTGGTGCTTGAAACGCGATCGCAGATGGGTATCAGCCAACCCAAACAGTACGAAGAGCGGATTCGAGCACGGCTTGGCGATCAAGTCTCCGGAGTTACAACCATCGTAGCACTTCCTGCGATGATGACTTTCCAACGCAATGGAAACACTCATACGCAACAAGTCAATTTGATCGGTATCGATAAAAACACGTTCGCCTCGGTGAGCGATTTTAGCAAGTATTTGCTGCACCCCGAGAATAGGC
>JBJTAQ010000098.1:0-9260 GCA_046090945.1 Pirellula sp. | reverse complement strand
TCGCACATGCCGCAGTAGATGCATCGCAATTCGTCGATGGTGAAGGTGGCAGGAAACTTGTCCCGGTCCTTCCAGTGCGGGTCATCTTTAGGGGCTGGCGCAGCGATGATCTCGATGCAGTTGGCAGGACAAGCCGTTTGGCACATGTAACAGGCCACACACTTGACGCGGCCTTCTTCGTCGCGATTGAGTCGATGAACCCCACGGTAATTCGGTGGAATCTCAGGCTCGACTTCCGGATACTGCCTCGTCGTCGGCTTGCCCGAAACAGCGTGCCGAACCGCCGTGGCCAATCCCGAGGCAATCGCAGGCAGATAGAGCGCATCGATGACGCTCAGCTTGGGAGCTTCGCCCCATTTGACAGTTTTCTTCTTGGCTGGTTTGTCAGTCGGAGATTCACTCATAGGATACCGCTCCTTGTGGCGAGAGCCCTTTGCGTAAATTGTTTTCGCTGTTCAACGAAGCATTGAACTTCGCGGCACTGTAATAAGCAGCCAGTATGGGAAGGACAGCGGTGGCGATCAGCAGATGCTTGGGCAGTCCCAGTGACAGGACGATCGCTACACCGACAAGGTTGATCAGCGCGAGGGGAATCAGACCCTTCCAAGCCAGTCCCATGAGTTGGTCGAATCGGAAACGGGGCAGTGCCCATCGCAACAAAATAATGACCATCACTACGCAGGCTACCTTGATCAGCAGAACAAGCAGTCCTAAGAGTAGCACGCTCGTTGAGGCTCCAGATGGACCAGGCAATCCGGGGAAGTGCCAACCACCGAGGAACAGCAGTGCAGTGAGGAAGCTGACCGTTACGATGTGGGTGTATTCCGCAAGGAAGAACAACACAAACTTGATACCGCTATACTCGGTGTGAAACCCGCCGACTAGCTCTTGTTCGCATTCTGGCAGGTCGAACGGCAAACGATTGGTCTCAGCCAACGCACTCGTAAAAAAAACAAGCATCGCGACGGGTTGCCAAAAGACATTCCAATCCAGGATGCTCGCCGACTGAGCCGCAACGATCCGTTCAATGTTGAGCGAACCGGTGATCGCGATGACGCCCAAGATCGACATGCCTAGCGGAATCTCGTAACTGATGAATTGAGCACAGGAGCGAATCGCACCGTAGATCGAATACTTGTTGTTCGATGCCCAGCCGCCGACGATGATCCCGTAAGCCGACAGGGAACTGATCGCAAGCATCATCAGGATACCGATGTCGATTCCCGGAGCGACCATGAACCGAAAACCACCTTGGTAATCGGTCGCGACTGGACCAAAAGGCATGACCACCAATGCAAACATTGCCGTGATCAAACTGAACGATGGTGCGATGAAGTACAGTGCCGTATAAACGTGATCCGGGATCAACTGCTCTTTGAGAAAAATCTTGATGCCGTCAGCGACCGCTTGAAAAAGCCCGAAGGGACCGACCCGGTTAGGCCCTACTCGGTCTTGTACGTAAGCAGCAACCTTGCGTTCGATGAACGTCATGTACAGGCCCAGAAAGGGCACGACCGCAAGGATCACTGCGATGGCCGCTAGTGCGGGCCAGAGCACAGGCCAATATTCGCTCAGGGTACTTATCATTCTCTATAATTCCTTCGAGTGCATTTAGCTTTTTGCGGCGATGGGCTGGCTAGCGTATTTGACAAGTCGTACGCCATGCTCTCCAAGATCCCCGACGGCCAACGCTGACAACTCGGGGATGTTGGTTCCAATTTCTTTGCGTAATGCCATCGCATTGAACAGTCCAGTGCGACCTGCAAGCTCCATCAGGATGCGACCATCAGCCCGGGCTTCCTCGGGTGGACGAATCGATGCATGGGCAACTTGCGCGAGCCCCGCATGATTGACATAGGTTCCATCTCGTTCTGCGAAAGTTCCGGAAGCCAGAACAATGTCTGCGCGTTCGCTCAACGGCGATGGGAAGATGTCTTGGACGATCAGCAGCGACGGTGTCCCGACAGCCTGGTTGAGATTGTCATTGACCCAGCCACTGGAATAGCCACCGACGACATACCAGGCACTCGCAGAGGATTTTCCTAGCGTTTCTGCGTGGATAACGTTCTTCTCGAAGTGACGCACAACGGCCTCGACTCCGAGGCGATTCGGGCACTTCTCGGCGCGTATCGTAAACTTGACCTTGCCCGGTGCCGGTGGTTCTCCCCTGGGCCCCTTGGGATACATATCATCAGCACCTTGCACCGGTACCGGTCCGAGCGTCAGCTTGGTCCTGGCATCGATTCCTTTGACGTAGGAGGCTAGCAGATAAGCTTCCTCGACGGTCATAAACGGTGATAGAACAACCACGAAACCTGTCGGGTCGTTCTGAATCGCGGTACGAATTCGCTTGCGAGCCTCTTCGAGTACCGATGGCCAAGCGTCGGCAAAAGACAGATCGCTTGCCGTTGCAGATGCAGCGTCACCAACGGGGCTACTTGTAGCACCACTCAGAGTACTCTTAAGCCGCGGATACTTGAGTCTCCGCTGGTCGTGGATGTATTTGAATCCGAAGCGGCCTTCGTCGCACATGAAGTGCCCTTGAGCCTGAGGATTCTCCCTTGGACGCAGTCGGTAGACTTTGTTGTCGTTCTGATCGACATGAATGCTGCAACCGGTCGAGCAACCGGTGCAAACGCTTTCGCCGTGCTTGAGCCACCAGACCCTCTTTTTGTAAAGAAAGTCTTTGCTGCACAAGGCACCCACGGGGCAAAGGTCGACGACGTTGCCTGCTAGTTTATTGTTGCAAGGGGTCTCGGGGAAAACATCGATCTCTTCATGGGACCCTCGCGCGACGACCTGCAGTTCAGCCGTGCCGCTGATCTCCCGAGTAAAACGCACGCAGCGGGTGCACATCACACAACGATCGGTAAAGAGTGCTATCTGCTCTCCGATGTGGTACTTGTCCTCGCGATGCAACTTTGGCTCGTCGAGTCGGCTGTGGGCCTTACCGTATTTGTAAGTGTAGTCCTGCAAGTAGCACTCGCCGGCTTGATCGCAGATCGAGCAATCGAGTGGGTGATTCAGCAGCAAGAGTTCGAGCGTCATCTGCTGAGATGTTTTAACCTTGGCCGAATCGGTGCGAATCACCGTCCCTTCCTTGATCGGTGTTTGGCAACCTGGCACGAGTTTCGGGCCCATGGCCACGGTTCCATCAGGTTTGGTTTCACCGACCTCGACTAAGCACATACGGCAGGAGGCGACGACCGAGAGGGATTCGTGCCAACAGTAGTGTGGGATTTCGACCCCTGCTTTTCGGGCTGCCAAAATGCAGTTGTCCTTGGGATCTGCATCGACCTCGATATCGTTGACTTTGACTTTAACCACTTTTATCGCTTTCCCAAAAAGTGTTGTTCAAACGCTCGAACTAGTGGGCGCCGGCAAGAGTTTGGCTCTCGCTGCGTCGACCGCTCTTGATGTACTCTTCAAACTCACCGCGGAACTTGTTAATCGCTGTCTTGATCGGCCAAGCGGCTCCGTCTGCAAGTCCACAAATCGTTGTGCCGGGAATCGTCCCGATCGAGTTGGATATCTCCAATAGCAGGTCGATATCGCTCAGCTTTCCGCGCCCATCGCGGATCCTTTCAAGGATCTTGGTCGACCAAGCGGTCCCTTCGCGGCAAGGGGTGCACTGGCCACACGATTCGTGAGCAAAGAATCGGCATGCGTTGTACAAAACATCGATCATGCTCGTATGGTCATCGATGACTACAACTGCAGCGGTTCCTAAACCCAGACAACCAACACGCCCTGGACCATTGAAATCCAGGGGTGTATCGAGTTCGGCGTTGGTCATGAAACCCATGCTCAACCCGCCAGGAATGACCGCCTTGGCCTGGCGTCCCTTCCAAACCCCGCCAGCATGCTTGTCGATCAAATCGCGGGCTGTAATTCCCATCGGTAGTTCGACCAACCCAGGTTTGTTGACGTGCCCGGAGATGCAGTACAGTTTCGGACCGTACGATCCGGCGTCTCGCGGATTGTTGGGGTCTTTGGGAATCCCCATCGATTGGAACCACTCCGGTCCATGCTTGACGATGTGAGGGATGCAGGCCATGGTCTCGACGTTGTTGACGACTGTCGGCCGTCGGAAGGCGCCTTCGATGGCCGGAAACGGTGGTTTGATCCGGGGCCAAGCCCGCTTGCCTTCGAGGCTTTCAATCAAACCGGTTTCTTCGCCGCAGATGTAGGCACAAGCACCACGGTGGAGATAGATATCCAAGTCGTATCCCGAACCGAGGATATTCTTTCCGAGAAGATTATTCGCATACATTTCATCGATCGCTTTTTTGAGCACGCGGTAGCATCGGCCGTACTCGTAGCGAAGATAAAAATAAGCAGTCGTCGCGCGGGTGGCAAAACTGCTGATGACGATGCCTTCGAGCACCTGATGCGGGTCCTCTTCGATCAAGACTCGATTGTTGAAGGTACCCGGTTCGCTTTCATCTCCATTGATGCACAAATAAATAGGGCCTGTGACATCCTTGGGCAGAAACGTCCATTTGAGACCCGTCGGAAAACCGGCCCCGCCGCGTCCGCGAAGGCCCGAGTTTTTAACCACGTCGATGACTTCGGTGTTGGCCATCTTCAACGCTTTTGCCAACGCCTCATAGCCTCCATCGGCTCGGTACGAAGCCAGTGATTGACTATCAGGTCTGCCGATGCGGCCCAAAAGAACGGGTTTGAATTCGCTTTGACTCATGGTTGAACCTCGCTTCAGACTTTTCTGGTTCCTGGGGTTGGCTCATTGGCGATCCGCTCGACATCTTCAAGGCTGCATCGCAAATGGAGTTCGTCTTCGAGTAGGATGCACGGAGCGCCATCGCAAGCTCCCAAGCATTCTGCCAACTCGATGGTCAACTTGCCGTCAGGTGTTGTCTGACTTGGATGAATGCCATACTTTTCGCAAAGGGCGGCCAAGAGTTCCTCGCCTCCACGGAGCATGCAAGGAAGCGAGCGGCAGACCCAAATCCGCTTTTGACCGAGCGGGTCCTCCTCGGTTCGGAAGAACCCGTAAAAGGAAGCTGTATCGTGGATTTGTGCTGGAGACAGTTCGAGGATCTCGGCGATCTCTTCCATCGCCTTCTTGCTCACACAACCGCGCTCTTGCTGAACCACATGAAGTGCCGGCAGCGTGACGGCTTGTTTGCTCGGGTAGCGAGGCAGGTGTTCGGCGATTGTTTGTTTTGCGTTATCGCTTAGTTCGCTCATCGATCCAACTCCGCAGCGATGATGTTGATGCTGCCGAGCACAGCGGCAACGTCGCTGAGCATGCAGCCACGGATCATGCGGCCAAACAGTGAGAAATGAAGCAGGGAAGGGGGGCGGGTGCGAGCTCTGTAGGCTTTGAAATCACCGTCCGATACGATGTAATAGCCGAGCTCTCCATTCGGGGATTCCGTCGCACCGTAATACGATTCCTTGGGTGAAGGCATCTGACGGTTGGGCATGATGTTTTCAAAGTGGTGGATCAAGCCCTCGATGCTTCGATACACCTCGGTCTTGTCCGGAAGACCTTCTTTACCAGTTCCCGAAATAAAGACAGGGCCCGAAGGTAGGTTCTCGATCGCTTGCTCGATGATCTTGAGACTCTCGAGCATCTCCATCATCCGGACTTGGAAGCGTGCGTAGCAATCGCCTCCCTGGGCACAACAGACGTCGAAATCCAGGTCGTTGTATGCCAGATAAGGCTCATCGCGACGCAGATCACGCTCAACACCGCTGGCTCGAGCCACAGGGCCGGTTGCACTGCCAGCAATCGCATCCTCTTTGGTCAGAACACCCACTCCTTTGGTTCGCTCGACAAAGATTCGGTTCTTCATCACCAAGCCTGCAAAGTCTCGGTAGGCTCTGGGGAATGTCTTGCAGAAATCCCGAACCATCTTGATCCAATCATCCGTCACATCGTAGAGCAACCCACCGACCCTGGTGTATCCGGTGTGGAAACGCTGGCCGCTGGCTCGTTCGCAAATCTCATAAATCTTTTCACGCTCGTTGAATGCGTACATGAACGCGGTGGCCCCACCGAGGTCCAGCACACAAGTCCCCGTGCACAGTAGGTGATCGTGGATCCGCATCAACTCGGCAAAGATCGTGCGAATGTACTTGCAACGAGCAGTCAACTCGATTCCTAAGAGGCCTTCAACGGCATGGTGCCAAGCGATCTCGTTGGCCATCGGCGAGATGTAGTTCATCCGGTCGACGATCGTTACGTACTGGTTGTAGTCCAGGACCTCGGCAAGTTTCTCAAAGCCACTGTGAAGAAATCCGATGTCGGGTTCCGCCCCAATGACCATCTCACCATCGAGTTGCAAGACCAAACGCAACGTCGTGTGAGTAGCCGGGTGCTGAGGACCAAAATTCAGAGTCCACAAGCCTTCGCGGTGGCCGGCATCCAAGTCTGGCGAATCGATCAGTTCCAATGGCATCTGATTTAGCTCTCCGCACGGGTGATGATTGGGAAGTTGTGGCGTTCGCCCCGGCCCTTGACCGGATAATCCTTGCGAAGCGGAAATGATTCAAAAGCATCGGGCAAGAGCAAGCGTTTGAAGTTCGGATGTCCCTCGAAAACAATCCCAAACATGTCGAAAACCTCGCGTTCGAGCCAATCGGCCCCAAACCAGATCGGACAAGCCGACGGGAGTTTTAAATCGGGTTCGTTCAGGTGTGTCTTGACCGTCAAACGCTCGCCGCTGTTGGTGTTGAGCAGTAAGTAGACGACTTCGAATCGATCGGTAGCACCTGGGTACTCAAGCAGATCGACGGCAGTGATATCCACCAACTGATCCATCCCAGCATCGCGGAGTGAGCTAAGTGCTGCGGCAAGACTCGATGCAGGCACGGTGACTCGCTTTTGTGAGCGAAACTCCGACCATACCAGTGAAACACCCGGGAGTTTCGACTCGAGGGCATCCTTTATTTCTGTTGATTCCGACATCTGGGTTGTTCCAAGTGTTTAGTGGATCGGATCGTACTTGGGTTCATCGAGCTTGAAGCCGTTTCGTTCGCGGATACGAATCAACTCGTCCTCGTCAAAACGTTTTGGACCGTCGGGAAGAATACGCAGTTGGAATTCGCGAGCGTTGTAAGTCCCCGTCTTCTTGATTTTGTCCTGTAGGTCCATGATCGCTTTGATCAATTGCTCAGGGCGTGGCGGACAACCAGGGATGTAGATGTCGACAGGCAAGAATCGGTCGATGCCTTGGACCACTGCATAGGTGTCGAAGACCCCTCCAGAGCAAGCGCACGCGCCCATCGATATGCACCACTTGGGCTCAGGCATCTGCAGCCAAATCCGCTGCAGAACCGGGATCATCTTCATCACAACACGCCCCGCAACGATCATCAAGTCGCACTGCCGAGGGGTGAACCGCATGACCTCACTGCCGAAGCGCGAAAGGTCATGCTTGGACGCCGCCGTGCTCATCAGCTCAATGCCGCAGCAAGCAGTCGCAAAGGGCATCGGCCAAAGACTGTTGGCTCGTGCCCATGAAGCCGCCGCGTCGATCGTAGTGAGAAAGACGTTATCACCAAGTTGTTTGTTTATTTGCGTCGCCAATCGAAGACTCCTTTGCGGTAAGCCACCCAGTAGGCAAGGCCGAGGGTAACAAGAAGGACCATCAGGACTGCTAAAACAGCCGGGCGGAAAGCTTCAGGGACCCCATCAGGTGCCAGAAGCGACACAGCCCATGGATACAGGAACAGAAGTTCAATGTCGAAGACCAAAAACAAAATAGCTGTCAGGTAAAACTTAATGTCGAAAGGTTTTCTCGCATCGCCAATCGGATCCATCCCCGATTCGTAAGGCATGTCCTTGATTTTGGTCGGTCTGCGAGGAGCCACCAAATGGGGAAGAAGGAGCGAAACTGCGGCAAAGCCCAGGACAGCGATCAGGTAGATCAGGATGGGCAAGTGAGCAACCACGGGTGGCACCTCCGATGACGCGCAGAAAAAACAAAACCGACGGGGATTTGGGCATGCACTTACTGTGGCTGACAAGCCTTGAGTCGGCCCTTGGTCAGGGGCAGTCCCGAGTCTTTGCCAGGGTCTTCTCAAGCAACCCAGAATCCCGAAACGGAGACTTTGTGAAAAATTTCACAAAGTCGACCGACGTATTGTAGGGAATTGCGACGATTTGTCATCGTCACTTAGGTCCTTTTTTACCCGGATTGTCCGGAAAGCTTGGGGGATGCATCAAGGTTAAGGGGTAACTTGACTCCCGGAACGGCGCAGAGCGGCGGGTGCCTTCGGCAAACCACCAAATCTTTACGGGACCAAGCGTAGAAAGGCGATCAAGTCGTTGAGCGCTTGGGGATCGAGTTCTTTGAGCATCCCCTCGGGCATAAGCGACTTGCCCGAGCTCTTCCATTCCTCAATGTCGCTTCTTGCTATCGTAACGCTCTGATTCTGTGCAGTTAATAACGTGACTCGGTCCTGGCTGGATGCGAC
Source organism: Pirellula sp. (assembly GCA_046090945.1). Taxonomy (GTDB): domain Bacteria; phylum Planctomycetota; class Planctomycetia; order Pirellulales; family Pirellulaceae; genus JBKCUI01. Next base: position 812 of record JBJTAQ010000098.1, on the reverse strand, counting down.
CAAGATTCCCGCTGCAACCTCACCATCCTTGGTCCGAATCTGCTGCTGCTCGTACTTCGGATCCATCTCCCGACTCGGCTCGGCAACGGCCAATGCAATCGCTTCGTTGGGTCGCACGCGATACGAATCGAGCGACGGACCTATCACCACTCCGAGGTCCATCACCCGATGGCAACTGGCACAAAGCTTCTTGAAATGCGCCTCGCCGAGCTTTGGATCTCCAGGTTTGTTCCATGCCTCTCGATACGGCGCAGCAACACTTTCCCAAGGAACCTCGGAGATCGGCGATAGCTTCTGAGCTCGCTTTTTGATTGCATCGGTTGGAAACCCTCGCAATGCTTGCCAAACCCAGGCAGGGATACTCTCCGCACTCCGCTGTTTCAATTCCAATTGATCTAGCAACAGTTTGGCTCCACTTTCGTTGCGGACCAAGGCTTTGAAGATCGACTGCTCGACTAGCGGATGACTTGCATCGAGCCGCTCAGCGGCTAACTTCTGTAGTGCCGGTTGCCCTGGAACCCACGACTCGATTACGTCGCACTGGATCGCAGTGGATGGACAATCGGTTAATACCTGCGTAAGGATTGCTTGACGCTGTTCGATGGGCAATGTCCCCAGCAATCGAATCGCACTTGTGCGCTGGGAATCGCTCCGCCCAAGCTCCGCCTCGGCTTGGCGATCTGTCGCTCCTTTTTGCAGAGCCGCTTGTAGACGCGGGACAAGCTGCTTGTGAGCGAGTTTGCTAAGCTCCGAGTAGGCCGGACTGCCCTCGGCCACTATTCGTCGCTCAGTCAATCGTCCCAACGCCTCGG
>JBJTAQ010000097.1:0-2377 GCA_046090945.1 Pirellula sp. | reverse complement strand
GTCGCTGGTAACTCGCCAGAAGGACAACGACTTTTTGGCCACCACATCCGAGTTTCAGAACTTTGAATTAGAGCTCGAGTGGAAGCTCGAGGGGACCGAGGGGTTCATCAACGGCGGGGTGCAGTTTCGGACCAAGAGGATCCCAAACCATCACGAGGTTTCCGGATACCAAGCGGACCTTGGGGCTGGCTTCGATGGGGCTCTTTACGATGAGAGCAGGCGGAACAAGGTGCTTTCGAAACCAGACGAGGAGACGCTCAAGAAAGCGATCAAGCCGTTGGGGCAATGGAATCATTATCGAATACGAGCCGAGGGCAAGCGTATCCAGTTGTGGCTCAATGGCGTGCAGACGGTGGACTATACGGAATCCGATCCTGACATTCCTGAGAAAGGAATCATCGCGGTGCAAATTCACGGCGGAGCCACTGCGATCGCGAGTTACCGTAAGCTGAGGATCAAAGAGTTCAAATAAACCGCACGATCGTGATCGCTTGTTCGTGCAGCGTTGCTATTAGCGGACTTGCCCTAACGCCCTCAGCAGGTCTTCGTCGCCGAGCAGGTTCGAATTGGGGGGGCAGAGTCTCAGCAGGGCAACCCCATCGGCTCCGGGGACGTTCGCGGCTATGAACATCGATTTGCCATCTTGGTTTCGGGGGACCAACCCTCGGAGCAAGACGCGCATGTCCTCGAGGCTCACCCCACGGTCGGTTCTGACTGCAACAAGTCGTATCATCGACCGCCGCTGAGTTTCGGTGGTCAGCATCCAAGTCTTGCTGTCCAGCGGTACTAGCTCTAGCGAATGGTCGTCTAGAAACCGATTTGAAACCTCCAGGAGATTTCGGCCTCGAAGCAGCGACAGGGCCATACGATTCGGATGTAGGCCGTGAGACCAGACAGCGGGCCAATCGATCAGCATTTCGGATTGGCTTGAGTGAGCCGCGCGGGTGAGGATATCCACGATGGGTCGCTCCTCGTAGAGGATCTCGTCAGCGGCCAGCTTGGTTTGGCTTTGCCGGTAGAGTTTGGTCCAAGCTGCAGGGCGATTGAAATCGAAGATCGAGTTTGACTCATTTGCAGGCTCCTTCGCGATCGCTTCGCGGATCGAAGCCAATGCTGCTAAAGCCTGGGCTTGCTGATAAGCGTTCGCGTTGGGTCCCCAAAGCAGTTTTCCATCTTTGTATTCGCAGCCATCGATCTGCAGCATGTCCAGCACCAGTTTGAGAACCGCTTGATCCTGACCTTCGGGAAGCCCTTTGGACAACGGCCCGAGTTCGGATGAGCCATCGGGTTTGAGTTTCGTTGAAAGCTTGTTGGCGGCAGGGCGTAGAGTAACAAAGCCTTTTGCATCGATATCCGTCTCGGCTCCGATCCTCGCCTTGAATTCGTCGAGCATCCCTCCGAGGGTGGTTCCTTCCGATTGAAACACTTGGGGTTGATCCAGCGGAATGTCTGATAGATTGAACAGAAACCAGTCGATCGAGATAGCGTGTCCGGAGAGATTGTTGATCCAATGAACAATTCGTGGAATGCTCATCTCGGCTGTACGAATACGTCCTAATTTACGCTCGGAACGCTCGGTCCAATTCGGAAGCGGGATAGGCTGGGGGAAGTATTCAGTAGCGAAAGTGACTTCGGAGTTTTCGAGAGCTAGTTCCCGATCGATGGTTTTCTCCCCTTCTCGCCCAAGGTCTGTCCAACCGGGTTGACTGGATCGATCGAACACCGGCAGGAAGTCTTTGAAGATCGACGGGAGGTTTTCATCCGCGGGGGGGCTTGTGGCTAGATCCTGTCCGCTTGGCAGTGCTGGGGATTGCGGCTGGCCTGGGTTCGGCTTTAGCGAATTCTCTTGTATACTCGACTTTGGCGATTGCGGCTCCTGTGGCATGGCGTTTTCAGCAGGAATGTTTTCAGGGGGGACGCCTAGCGGGTTGACCTTCAGCCCTGGGGCCGCTTGGGCTACCGGTTCCATGGGATCTGCAGGTGCCTTGGGTGCTATAGGTTGATTGGCTCCGACATTAGGACCAGCGTCAACGATCAACTCAGGCGGGGCATCTGGGTTTGCAACTGGAGCAATTGGGTCTGCTGGATTTGCAATGGCGGCGTTGTTGTCGGCGACAACGGGTTGATTACCAATTGTATTTTCAACGCGATTGGATTGTTGCCAGTTGTTCAGAAAGGCTTTGAAGGCAAGGCCTGCGAGCAAGCAACCCGAGAGGCCAACGACCAGAAGGGTCAGCAGTTGTCGGCGAGCTTTGGCACGTGGGCTTTGCCAATCCGATGGAGCTGCTACCGTCGCGCTTGGGGGGCTAGCAGCGGGGTCCAGCGGTTGTATTTCAAAGGGGACAGTCTGTTTGTTTCGTGTTTGAGTGTTCTCTCC
>JBJTAQ010000096.1:0-2152 GCA_046090945.1 Pirellula sp. | reverse complement strand
ATTGCAACCGGCACACGGCCAGTCGATGCGAGACCTTGTCGATATGAGCTTGGTCGATATCGCTTCGCTCGAGTTGTTCCTCGAGGTGGTAGATGCGAAGCGACATGATCGAGAGCCGATCGATCGCCGAGCCGGGAGTCTCGGTATTAAGTTTGGCTTGAGCCGCTGGTTGGATGTTTTTGCGTTGCAGATCGGAGGTGATCCAATCGTCGACTTTTTCGATCCAATCGTTGCGGGCTTGGTTGTATTTATCGATGTTCCGTTTGACTTGGGCGATCTGGGCTTCGGAGACGTCGACCGAGCGTGCGATGTCCTCTTCGTGCCAGAGCAGGTAGTTGAACTGGTGTTGTTGGCAGATGATGGCAAGGATGTTGCCGGTGGTTTCGACGGCGAGCATAGGATCGCCGAAGGGTTGATCGAGGGGTTCTTGGTGCCATCGAGCGACACTCGAGGTGTGGAACTGGTTGATGGTGGCAAGATCGATCATGAGGGTCAGAGGCTCCTGTTGGGGCTGGGGGTTTTGCGGCTAAGGCTTTTCGGTGAGTGAGCAGGTGCAGACCAATCGCTGGCAACCTGGGCAACCTTGTCCGTACTTCTTGTGGATGGCTTGTGCAAGATCGATTTGGGCGACGTTGGCGATGGTGGTAAGCCAGGCAAGGACGTCGGCGAATTCCTCTTCGAGATTGTCCCGGTCGTTGCCTGATTGCAGGGCCGAGGCCAGCTCGCCGATTTCCTCCATGAGCCACATGAAGGTGCCCGGGATGCCGCGTTGGAGGTCTTTCTCGTAGTACATGTTGTGGATCAGCGACTGAAAGTCCCGGATGCTAACGCCGCTGGTTGGCTCGTCGGTTCGCATGGTTGGTAGAGGTGCTCCAGGGGGTCGGAATGATTCGACTGTGGAAGGAGCGACCGAGTATAGCCGCAAGACAGACCGATGGGACGCGACCGGCAAAGTCGACGCAATCATTTTTTGGGGGGCATTCGTTATTTCCGAACTGCGTTATTTCCGGACTGCGTTTGGATCGAGCTTCCGCGCCCAAGCCCTTGGCAGACCGCTAACATTCTGTCGGATTTGGAGAGCCAAAACACGGATCGCAGGGACAGTTGCGAGCAGAGCACAAGAAACTTCGAGTCGGCTCGAGCCCTTTTCAGAGCGGCCGAATTGAGAATTTTTAGGAAGATCGATTATGATTACTGGAAAGCGGATAGCACGAAACTTGGCCGAACATTCGACGGATGTTTCGAACCGGGGTGGGAAAAGTGGCAGCGAAAAAGCTAGCAAGCGAAAGAAGCCTGTGACAAGTAAGAAAGAGCAGAGTGAGAGCCAGGGGTCCAAGGTGGTAGCATCCAAGGTCGATCATGCGCGGATCGAGAAGGCCGTCAGGGAGATTCTGATTGCCGTTGGCGAGGATCCGGATCGAGAGGGGCTTTTGGAGACTCCGGCGCGCGTTGCGCGGATGTACGCGGAGATTTTCTCTGGGTTGCATAAAGACCCGCGAGTCCACCTCAAGCGGGTCTTCACGGAGAATTACGACGAGATCGTTTTGGTTCGGGACATCGAGTTTCACAGCATGTGCGAGCATCACTTGTTGCCGTTTACCGGCAAAGCGCATGTAGGGTATTTACCCAACGGCAAGGTGGTGGGTTTGAGTAAGCTTGCCAGGGTCGTTGACGAGGTTGCCAGGCGTCCGCAGGTTCAGGAGCGAATGACCGAGACGATCGCCAACATGGTCGAGCAGGAGCTTGGGGCCCGGGGTGTGGTTGTTCTGATTGAGTCCTCGCATTCGTGCATGACGATGCGTGGAATACGCAAGGCTGGGGCGTCGTGCACCACCAGTGCGATGCGCGGGGTATTTCGGGAGAATCTTTCATCCCGGGCGGAGATCCTCGGTCTAATTCTCAACCAAAACCGTTGATGGATCATCGGACACCGTCGTTTGGTGGGTGGCTAGGGTGAACTTTCGCCTTGGGTTGGTTGTCTAACAGGAAAGTCCTCAAAAAATTCGCCTTGCGGGGAGCAAGGCGATTTGTACACTAGAGCGACTCGGACAAGCCGGACCGAAGGGTTGCGGTCTTTTCGGGGCGCGAATGGACACTCAACAGCAAGATGCCCAGCGGCACCATGCCGGCGTAGCTCAATTGGCAGAGCAGC
>JBJTAQ010000095.1:0-5088 GCA_046090945.1 Pirellula sp. | reverse complement strand
AGTTGCTACTTCGCGGCGAGCAAACCCTTGGGGAACTCAGGACCCGTGCCTCGCGTATGGAACCCATTCAAGACCTTGAAGAGCTTAAGCGGATTATTGACGCACTTGTTCGGAAGAACCTGATGGTCGAGTTGTCGCCAGCGGGACGCGGACAAGTAGTTTCTCACAATCTTTATCCCGAATGGGAACTCGACGCGGTTTCGAAAAGTGTCGCGGCAGGCATATCCGGTGCTGGTATTACAAACTCTGTGGAAGACGAACAAGGAGCTTCCGAGGGGACTTCGGACCACCCAGATAGCCGACCACAGGGGGCCCATAAAACCTCAGCAGTCAGTTCGGGCTTAGCGGCCGAAGTGCAGGCTTTGAAGGAAAAACTTGCACTCTTGACCCAACGCCTAGAAAAGCTCGAGCAAGTCTTTGAAAAAGAGCTTGGAAACGGCGGTTGATAACAGTCCGCCGTCTGCCCAAATACTTCAAGAAACGTTACGATTAGGACTCCTGCAATTCCATGATCGAAAACCCAGGGACTACAGAAGTCTAGAGAGCCGATAGGGATGGCCAAGCCAAAAGCGCTTATTGTCAGAGCACCGGGAACCAACTGCGACATTGAGACCGGATATGCATTCGAGCTAGCCGGAGCCGAAGCGGTGAGAGTGCATGTCAATCAACTGATCGAGATGCCTTCGATTGCTGATTCTTTTCAGATTCTATGTTTTCCCGGCGGATTCAGTTACGGAGATGACATTGCTGCCGGGCGGATCGCCGCGGTCCAATGGCAGACTCGGTTGGCCGACGTATTGAGTAGCTTTCAAACCCAGGACCGTTTGGTGTTGGGGATTTGTAACGGCTTCCAAATCATGATGCGTCTCGGGATTTTTTTTGTGGAAGACCGACAGACCCCTCCAGCTACCTTGACCTGGAACACCCAAGGCCGCTTTGAAACCCGTTGGGTGCATCTCAAGCCCGAGTCGCAGCACTGTGTGTTCCTTCGAGGTATCGATCGCATTTACTTACCGATGGCGCATGCCGAAGGACGCTTGCTCATTCGCGACCAACAGGCAGCAGATCAATTGGTTGAGAGCAAACAGATTGCGATTCGGTACTGTGACGTTGACGGTAATACGGGAGATGAGACGTTGCCCTTCCCCATCAATCCCAACGGTGCTCAGCGAAATATCGCTGGTATCTGCGATCCAACAGGGAGAATCTTTGGGCTTATGCCTCACCCCGAACGGTACTTGGCCCCCACCAATCATCCCTCCTGGACGCGTCAACAGTCGCTGCCGGAGCGTGGTGAGGGCTACAAGATTTTCCGAAATGCAGTCGAGTACTTCGTCTGACCAGATCCTATGAAAGTCCTCGATAGCATCGGCCAGACCTACGCGTTCGTAGATGAACTTCGGATGCGAGGTAAACGTGTCGGAGTGATTCCCACGATGGGCGCGCTTCACGAGGGGCATTTGTCCCTGGTTCGGCAAGCCAAGCGGGAATGCGATATCGCGGTGGCGACGATCTTTGTAAATCCTACTCAATTCGGACCAAACGAGGACTTCCAAAAGTATCCTCGGACCCTTCATCGCGACCTCGAGCAGCTTCAAGCTTGCGATTGCGATCTGGTCTTTACCCCGACAAGCCAGCAGATGTATCCAGCGGGTCACTCGACGTTTATCGATCCTCCTTCTGTTGCAAAACGTTGGGAGGGACAGATTCGGCCCGGTCATTTTCGTGGTGTAGCCACGATCGTACTGAAATTGTTTCAAGCCATTCCAGCGCATGTAGGATATTTCGGGCGGAAGGACTACCAGCAAGTTGCGGTAATCCGTGCCATGACGCAGGATCTGAATCTGCCGATTAGGATCGAAGCTTGTGAAACCGTTCGCGAGCCGGATGGGCTGGCGATGAGTAGCAGGAACCGCTACCTTTCAGAGAGCGATCGGATGCGAGCGCTCGGGTTATCCAGAGCGCTAAGGGCTTCGGAGTCATTAGTTCGGCAAGGTTGCACAAGCGGTTTGATGATCGAGGAAGCGATGAGGAGTGAACTGCAAGCTGCTCGAGTCGATGCGATCGACTACGCAGCCGTGGTCCATCCGGATACCTTGGAACCCATCGCAACGATCGAAGGACCTGTCGTAGGAATCATTGCTGCACGAGTTGGAGCAACCCGTTTGATTGACAACGCCACCTTTACACCAAGCTAGTTGAGACAAGCCTCGATGCGGCAAACACTGTTTTATCTTCCGCACCAAGTAGGCCCACTTCCACTGTTCGGGCTCGTGAGCTGGTCCATGCTCGGCCTGATCCTATATTTCGGCATAACCCTTTTGTACGCGATCAAACATAAAAGCGGACCTGTTGACGGGCATCCATCCTTTTTCGATACTCTGGTCAATTGGGTGATTGGGGCTGCCGTATTAGGTTTTTTGCTGCCGGCAATTGAGACCAAGGTCGCAGCGGGGACCGACCAGCAGGTCGTCGTAGGATTACCGGTACGTGGCTATGGCCTGATGATGATGCTCGGTGTTTTAGCTGCCGTTGGAATCTCCTACCGTCGCGTTCAACAAATAGGTGTTCCCAAGGCATCATTTGTAGGCCTAGTGCTTTGGACCGTTATTGGAGGATTGCTTGGAGCGAGACTCTTTTTTATCGTTCAGAAATGGAGTGAGCTCGACGGGGAAACGATCGCTCAGAAATTGTGGACTGCGCTGCAATTTACCGAAGGTGGCTTGGTTGTTTATGGGGCGATTCTCGGCGGAATCGCAGGTATTATCGGTTGGACGATTCTCAACAAGATAAGACCGCTTTCATTGCTCGACGCGGTTGTGCCCGCATTTTTCATCGGATTGGCCTTCGGCCGAATCGGATGTCTGTTTAACGGTTGTTGTTACGGCGGGATCGTCGAGTCGGGATTGCCGTCGATCGAGTTCCCTCGCGGTGCGCCGGCTTATATCGATCAACTAGCCTCGGGTCGGTTGCTCGGGATCCATACCAAGCGGTCGCGCGAAAGTGATCGGGCAATGATCGAATCGATAGATCCTGGGAGTTGGGCGGAAAAGCAAGGTGTGAAAAGTGGACAGGTGCTCGAATCGCTTCAGTTTGGGGTTGTGCCTCAACCACCGATCCAGCAGGCCGAGGCGACTCGAAAGCACCTGCCGCCAGAGCTTGAGGGACTCATGCAAACCGATCAGGTCCGAACGGTGATACGTGATTTTCCCCCGAGGAGTTTGCCAGTCCATCCTTCTCAAATTTATGCATCGATTACAGGTTTTATGCTCTGTTTTTGGAGTCTAGCGATCCCTCGATGGGTCCGACGTCCTGGGTTGGTCTTCGGTTCAGGATGGCTAGTTTATGGGATCTTAAGGTTCCTTGAAGAGATCGTACGCGTTGACGAGGGTGGGCAGTTTGGAACCGATCTGAGTATCGCTCAATGGGTAAGTATGGCGGGGATACTGTTCGGAGCGTTCCTTTTGGTATATTCGTTAATCCGGCGGCCGATTGGTTCTCATGCGATTGGTGCTGTGAATTAATCCTTTTTGATCCTGTGTCGCCCATCGGCCAATCACGGTACCTACGATGCATGTTCTAACCAAACTATCTTCGCTTAAGACACCTGAGTTGTTCGGCAAGCACGTGCAATCGCTCGGGATCGAGATTCCACTCGAGGCAAACGTGCACCAGCCCATCGGCAGCCCTTTGATGGAATCGCTAAATTGGAAAGATCGCAAAATCGGCAATCGTATTGCGATCCAACCGATGGAGGGGTGGGACGGAACCACAAGCGGTGGGGTTACAGAGCCAATGATACGGAGGTGGAATCGCTTCGGAGAATCGGGCGCTAAATTGATTTGGGGTGGAGAAGCCATGGCGGTTCGGCCTGATGGACGAGCTAATCCCAATCAGCTGATCCTCATCGAGGAAAATCGGGATGGAATCGCAGCGTTGATTCGCGGACTGCGAGAGAGCCATCGGCAGCATTGGGGTCAGGATGATGATCTGGTAGTCGGCTGTCAGTTAACGCACTCAGGGCGTTTTTGCAGACCAAACGATCATCACCGTTGGGAACCTCGCATCGCTCATCACCACCCTCTGCTAGATGCAAAATTTGGGGTTAACGAAAATAGTTTGCTGAGTGAACAGGAGATCTTGGACCTCATCGAAGCCTACGCGAGGGCCGCGAAGTTGGCTCATGAAATCGGTGCAGACTTTGTCGATATCAAGTGCTGCCACGGCTACTTGCTCCACGAGTTTCTCTCGGCTCGAACACGTCAAGACGCATTCGGCGGCAGCTTGGAGAATCGAGCTCGCATCATTCTTGAAATCATTCGGCGGATCCGTAAGTTGGTACCTCAGTTGGGTATTGGCGTGCGATTGAGTGCCTTTGATTCGATCCCGCATGAGCCCAACCCCGAGACGGCGGTCGACGGTAAGCTTGGGCAAGGCAGACCGCGAGCTCACGCGCACTTGATACCTTATCAATGGGGTTTTGGGTTGAATACCCAGCGACCGACTGAAGTCGATCTGTCAGAGCCCCTGCAGTTTATTCAATGGATAACACCCCGAAGGAAGACCGTTGCGAGGGGCCGTGGTGCAGTCGGAAAAAGTCCTACAGATCAGCTTTCGGTGCGATGTGCCGAGCAGGACCGCATCGGTCAAAACTTTTGGATACGAAAGCACCGTTCGCCCCAATCCTACCAAATCCGTCCACCCTTCGCGCACATTATGAACGGCCGAGGCAGCTAGGTGCTCTTGCAAGTAGGAGTATCCTGAACCGACGACGATTAGCCCCGGATTTCTTTGCTTGATCTGTTTGGTCACCTGAAAATGCTTGGCTACCGACAGCAGCGGATCTTCATGAGGCTGATAGCCATCCGAAGGTGGAAATGCCGCAGGACGAAGCATATGAGGCGTGTAGTAAGGACTACCTGCTGTGACGTTCAGCAAATCAACCCCTTCGTCGCGTATCCATTGAATATCAAGTGCTCTTTTTTCGTGATGCACAACTGTCGCTCCAGAGAAGCCAGACGGCAACTCCAACGTGCCAACATCGCACAGAACATTATGTGGCAAAGCTGACAGACTGCGTGCAAGTAA
>JBJTAQ010000094.1:0-1036 GCA_046090945.1 Pirellula sp. | reverse complement strand
CCTCGATTGAGCTGCACAAGACGCTTTTGGATTAGGGTCGATAGCTTGAACCGCCCTCCAACTTTGTTAACAATCGCTTCTTCTTTAAGCTCGTCGAGCATCGATACGCCTCTTGGTTAGGTAAAAGTTTTTCTCTGGCTTGCAGTCTGCTGCATCAGCCCTTGGAGGTGAATCAGCAGTCAAGAACGCTGGTCGGATTTAGGATCGTATTGACATAACAAACGGCACACTTGGGAAACAGCCTCATCGAGGTTGTCATTGATGACGCTGTGTCGGTAGTGGTGCTTGAGTCCCATTTCCTCGCGAGCGACTTGCAGACGTCTCTGGATCGCTTCCTCGGACTCGGTACCCCGCTCCCTCAGTCGACTTTCGAGCCTCTGCATCGACCCAGGATCGATAAAAATGGTAATCACTGTAGGATCGTAGTCCAGGACGGCCAAGGCCCCTTGGACGTCGATCTCTAAGATTACCCATTTTCCACTGGAAAGACCAGACGAAACGGCCTGTTTCAAGGTTCCGTACCAGAAACCCCGGCCGAAAACCTCCTTGCACTCAAGAAACTCCCCCCGAGCCCGTTTTCCCTCAAATTCTTCGGAGCTCAAGAACCAATATTGCTTGCCGTGCACCTCGCCCGGCCGAGGTGGCCGGGTCGTGGCAGAAACGCTCAACTGCAGTGGGAGCGGACACGTCTCCAGAAGCTTGGCCACAATCGTCGACTTGCCTGATCCCGAAGGCCCAGAGATAATGATCAGCCTGCCGGGAACACTTGCGGTCGGATCACTCGACATTTTGAACCAACTCCCGCATCTGCTCGACCGCCGTTTTGACGGCCACGACTAAGTGCGCGATGGCCGCGTCGTTGGCCTTGGCCCCAATCGTGTTGGTCTCGCGCGCAATCTCTTGGGTCAAGAAGTCTAGTCGCCTGCCTTGAGACTCGTGCGATTGAATCGTCTCTAGGTACTGATCCAGGTGGCTATTCAACCTCACGATCTCCTCGCGAATATCGCTACGATCTGAAAACAGCACGAATTAACGA